>JAGBUH010000037.1 GCA_017630915.1 Clostridia bacterium | reverse complement strand
CGAATATCTTATTACAAAAGAGGGCGTTTACACCCTTTCGGGCGAAATAACCGACAAAACGGTTCATATCAAGGCGCAAGACACCGACAAGAGTCAACTTGTTCTCGACGGCCTAACAATGAGCAACAACCACGCCCCAGCTATTTATGTTGAATCGGCGGACAAGGTTTTCATCACGCTTAACGAAAACACCGAAAACGAAATTTCGGTTTCCGAAAATGCGCAAGACGAAACGCTCGACGGTGCGATTTTCTCACGCGCCGACCTGACGATAAACGGAAGCGGTACGCTAAACGTCAAAACAGATTACAAGCACGGCATCGTTTCGAAAGACGACCTCGTTATCGTCGATTCAACAGTCAACGTTACATCAAAAAACGTGGCCCTCGACGGAAAAGACTGTGTTAAGATTCTCAACGCAGCCCTCAACCTCGAAGCAGGAAGCGACGGAATCCGTTCCGACAATGCCGAAGACGCTTCACGCGGTTACGTTTATATCGAAAGCGGAGATATAAACATCACGTCTGCCAACGACGGAATCCAAGCAGAAACGGCAATAAAAATTCAAAACGGCGATTTTAACATCGTGTCGGGCAACGGCAGTAACGGAAGGCTTACCGATTCGACCGAATCCTATAAAGGCGTAAAAGCCGTTTCCGACGTTTTGATTCACAACGGAAACTTTACTATCGATTCGCTTGACGATGCGATTCACTCGAACAACACTATTTGCATCGAGGGCGGAAAATTCAACATCCAATCGAGCGATGACGGAATCCACGCCGATGCCGATTTGGCGATTTCTTCGGGCGAGATTGTAATATCCAAGAGTTACGAAGGTCTTGAAAGCAGCCGAATATTCATTTCGGGCGGCAATATCGACGTAACCGCCTCCGATGACGGACTTAACGCCGCAGGCGGCAACGACGCGAGTGCCGAAAATAACCCCTTCGGTCAAGAAGGTCAACCCCCGAAAAATGATTTCGGTAAACCCCAAGGCGGTTTCGGAAAAGACTTTTTCGATCACGGTGTCGGAGAAATATATATTTCGGGCGGTTATCTCCTCGTCAATGCTTCGGGCGACGGGATTGACTCAAACGGAAGTTTTACACTTTCAGGCGGTGTTGTCCTCGTCAGCGGACCGACCAACAACGGCAACGGCGCGTTTGACTACGGCAAAAGCGCGAAAGTAACAGGCGGTATTCTAATGGCGGCAGGTTCTTCGGGAATGGCACAGGGATTTTCGGAAGCCGAAAACCAAGGAGCGATGTTGGTTAACGTTGGTAACCAAAGCGCGAAAACAAGTATCGCGGTTTGTGACGAAGACGGCAACTGTATCGTCACCTTTATTCCTATTAAATCCTACCAAACCCTTGTTGTGACTGCGCCCGAAATAAAGCAAAACGAAAGTTACAAAATCCTTACAGGCGCAAACGCCGAAAATACCGATTCAAACGGTTTTGCGCACAACACGAAAATCACAGGCGGTCAAACGGTTTTAGAAATCACGATGACCGAACTTATATACGGCAACGGCGGTTTCGGAGGCGGAATGCCGAGACCTAACGGAAACGGCAGACCGAACGGAAATCCGCCCACACCTCCCGATGGTACCCCTCCCGACGGCGCACCCTCCGGCGGAAGACGGTAATCATAAAATAAAACGGATTCTTCAACAACGAAGAATCCGTTTTTTCCACCTTGACAAAAAGAGCTATATATAATAAAATGATGTCACTAATATTTGGAGGCCAATATTATGAACTATATCATCCCCGTAGAAAAAGAAATTGATTTCACCCGCGCCGAAAAGGCGATGATTTCGACTTACAAGTGGACCGAGGGTTACGCTCCCGAAGCGTATGCACAGCTTATGTGCGTTGAGGGCAAGGGTTTTGCTCTCCGCATGACCGCTATGGAATCTAACCCCAAGGCGATTTATACCAAGTTCGACGAACCCGTTTACAAGGACAGTTGTCTTGAATTTTTCGTAAGCTTCAACCCTGCAAACGAAAAATATATGAACTTCGAAATGAACTCCAACGGTGCATTCCTCGCCGCCGTCAGAACCGACCGCCAAAACAAAAAGTCGATTAAAATGCTCGCTCCGCTTCCCAAGGTTAAGGCGACAAAAGACGAAAACAGCTGGACCGTTGAAGTTTTCCTTTCCAACGACTTTATCGGCAAGACCTTCGGCAAATTCTCGTTCAAGCGCGGCGAAAGCTTCAAGGGCAACTTCTATAAATGCGGTGACGAAACCGAAATTCCTCACTTCGGCATGTGGGCACCCATTGATTTGGAAAGCCCCGACTTCCACCGCCCCGAATTCTTCGGCACGTTTACTATTGAAGAATAATTAAAAACCTCTTTTCACACATCTTCCCCTCATTACATAATCTTTAAGTAGTGAAGGGAGGCATTGCAATGGGCTGCTTTGATTCGTTCTTCGGCAACAATAATTGCTGGATCATCATTCTGATCGCGATTATCATCCTTTGCTGCTGCTGCGGCTAAAACGTCAGAGCGCGGAGAAACTCGTTCTTTACGTGCTTGAAAAGATTTAATACTTCGAAATAGGTTCCTTGTTCTAAACGAGGAACTTATTTTCTTTTATAAGGTATTTGATTTTTATTGTATTTTCAAGCACTTTGACGAAAAACTCGACTGGCGTACATTTGTACGCCGACGCTCGCTTTTTTAGCCCCAAAAATCTACGATTTTCGGGGTCCCCAATTTAAAAATAACTTCCTTTCTCTCACTCTGATGCAAACAAACATAAAGGACTGCTTTTTGCAGTCCCTTTGTTTTATTCATTACCGATTATATTTCTTTCGTAATAAAACAGATATTGCTGTGCGATTCCTGCAAAAGCGCCTAAATCTTTCGGGTTGAAAGTTTCGCCGTAATATTTATTGATAACGCGTTTCACCCAAACGTCAATCGGAAATGCCTCGTAATATCCAAAACCAAAAAGCAAAACACAGTTCGCAACCTTATCGCCGACACCTTTTATCTTTTTGAGTTCGGTAAGCGCGTTTTCATAACCGCAAGTCGATATATAATCAAGCGAAATTTCGTTAGATACCACTTTTTGCGCCGCGTCGATTATATATTTCGCACGGAAACCCGCTTTTATCGGCGCAAGTCCGTCGATACCCGCTTCCAATATCCGCCCTGCCGACGGAAAGCAATAAAACCCGTCAACTTCCTCGCCCAAAAGGGCGCAAAGCGATTCGATAATCTTTTTGATTCTCGGGATATTGTTGTTTTGCGAGATGATAAACGAAATCAGCGTTTCCCAAGCGTCTTGACGGAAAATTCGTATCCCGCTTCCGAAACCCGATGCGCGAAAAATCACGTCATCTTTCGAAAACGAGTTTATTATTTCACCGTAATCGCGGCCGAGGTCGAAATAATCGAAAAACTTTTCTTTAAACGTATCTTCGTCAATATCGGCAAAAAACCAACCGTCTTCTTGCCTTTTGATATTTAATTTTCTTCCGCAGGAAAAAAGGTCATATTCATCGTCGGACAGTTTGACAAAGCGAAAACATTGACCGCACTCGCAGGAAACGAACGGGTCGAAATTTTCGCAATCGCTTATTAAAAGTCCGTTTTTTGTGTTTGTAAATTTCATAATATGTTCTCTTGTATTTTTACGCGATTTATTATATAATGATTAAAACGAGTTTTAAGGAGAAACGATTTTGAAGGAACATATATATACAATTCCCGTAACCGAAGCATTTTCGGAAAATAAAGACCGTTGCCCTTTTTGCGCGCTTGCGGAAAAATTGGAGCGCGACGAGTTGGATATAATTTTAGGCGCATCGATGATGGAACCCGACGTTAGAAGCGAAACCAACGAAAAAGGTTTTTGCAAAAAGCATTATGCAAAAATGTTCAACATGAAAAACCGTTTGGGTCTTGCGCTTATGCTTGAAAGCCATCTCGAATCGTTGAAGAAAGAAATAAAGACCGGCAATATCTTTTCGCGCGATATCGCCGCAAAAAGCGTTGAACGCATCGAACGGCTTGAACGCACTTGCTACGTTTGCGACAGAATAGAAGACAAAATCTCCAAAATGTTCACCACCGCGGCATATCTTTTCAACGAAGAAAAGGATTTCAAAGCCAATTTTAACGAGGTAAGATATTTCTGTCTTCCCCACTACCGCGAATATATGCTTGCCGCAAAGCGTGTTCTTAGCAAAGACGAATATGCCGATTTGGTCCGCGCCGCGAACGAAAAGGTAACCAATTACCTCGACAGTTTGAAAGACGACGTTTCGCTTTTCTGCAAGAAATTCGATTACCGTTTCGACGATTTACCTTGGGGCGAATCAAAAGATTCGGTTGAACGTTCAATTAAGTTCCTAAACGGCGAAGAAACCATAAAATAACACCCCGAAAAGCCTAAAAAGCACCCCGAATAATACACCAAATGAGTTGTCGCAATTTGTTGTTTGCAACAACTCATTTTTAATGCAAAATTTATACATAAATGCAAAATTTATACATCGATGCAGTTGACATAATTCGATATAATTATGCCGTTATTTTGACCACTTTTCCACGATATCCACATACTTTTCCACAACCAAGCCCTCAAAAACGCTTGATTTTCGGTGAAATGTGGTTGGTTTATCCACATATTCCACAAAGTTTTCCACAACACATTCGCAACATTATGTAATATACATTACCGATTTTTAAACGATTCCGAGCTAAAATTTTACAATTTTTTACCCTATTTTTCGACCAAAAAATCGTCAGAAAACAGCAACGCCGAAAAAGACTTGGAAATCAAACCGATTTCGTCGCAAACGCGTTCAAATCGGTGCCTCCGCGGACGCCTTTAAGGTATTCAAAATAACCTTGCGAAGCAATCATTGCGGCGTTATCACCGCAAAGTTTAAGTGGAGGGAGATAGAGTTTCGCGCCGAATTTGTCAGCAGTTTCGGAAACAGCGCGTCTTAAATGCGAGTTAGCCGCAACACCGCCTGCAAGCACGATATTCATCGCGCCCTCGCGGGAAAGCAAAAGTTCAAGACGGGTATTGATTGTCTTGATAAGCGCGGCAGTAAACGAAGCCGCAACGTCGGCGCGGAATTCATCGTCCATAACGCGGCCGCGTTGAAGCTCGGTATGAACGAGATTGATGACGGAGGTTTTTAAACCCGAAAAGGTGAAATCGTATTCGGCTCCGTCAACGCTTCCTGCCGTGAACTTATATTTATTCGCGTCACCTACCGACGCGAGTTTATCCATCGCCGCGCCGCCGGGGTAAGGTAACCCGAGCACACGCGCACATTTATCAAACGCCTCGCCTGCCGCATCGTCACGCGCACAGCCGATAAGTTCGTAATCGGTATAATCCTTAACACGCATAAGCGAGGTATGTCCGCCCGAAACGACCAATGCCACAAACGGCGGTTTCAAATCCTCATGCACGAGATAGTTCGCCGCAACGTGACCGCGGATATGATGCACGGGGACAAGTTCTTTTCCCGTCGAGAAAGCAAGTCCTTTTGCAAACGACAAACCTGTTAGCAAAGCGCCGATAAGACCGGGTGCGTTCGTGACGGCGATCGCGTCGATCTCGTCAATCGTCGTTTCTGCTTGCAAGAGCGCGTTTTCGACAACACCGCAAATAGCCTCGGTATGAGCGCGTGAAGCAATTTCGGGCACAACACCGCCGTAAACGGCATGAATGTCTATCTGAGATGCAACGACGTTTGACAGCATTTTTCTGCCGTCTTCGACAACCGATGCCGCAGTTTCGTCACAAGAGGATTCGATTCCGAGTATCTTCATAGTTTTTTCTCCATTATCAATGCGTTTTTGCCGTTATAAAAGCCGTTCCGCTTTCCGACGGATACAAAACCGCATTTTTCGTAAAGCGAAATCGCCGATAAATTATCTTCGGCGACTTCAAGCGTTATAATATCGCAATTCTTATCAAGCGCATAAAGTGTCAATTCATTCATCAAACCGTTTGCGATACCGCGTCTTCGATGATTTTCAGACACGGCGAGGTTCATTATCTGTCCCTCACCTGCAATCGTATACATCGAAGCGATACCGCACAATGTTTCACCCTCAAACGCCGAAATATATATAGCATAATCGGGTATATTTAAAATCTGTTCCTTACTCCACGCGGTAGAAAGGCAAGCGTTTTCCAAATCGGCGGCAAGCTGCGCTTCCTGAACGTTTTCTATTTTGCGGTAAACAATTCCCATAATTATGCGTTACTTCCGACCATTCTGATGATGATATCGTTAGGGCAGTAAACCGTCTTGCCCATCGCATCGTCGCGCAAGAAATATCTTCCGTTATATCCGAAAAACGAAACGATATAATAAAGTCCGGGGTAATCCTGCGACAAAAGGCGGAAATAGAAATGGCTTTGGATATCGTCGTACTGTACGGGAACTTCGACCGCTTCCCCGTTCATAATCGAATCGGCAATAAGTTGGCAAAGCGCAGTTTCGCCCACCGTCAAATCATCTTCCTGCGCATCGGGGATATATTCGCTGTCGGCGAAAAAGTTATCGATGCGAACCGTGTTAGTCGAGTTATAAATAAACGCCGCAATCGGATTGAATTCCTTAACGTTCGGTTCGTCAACCGTCTTTGCGCGCATAAGGAAATAATATCCCTCGCTCTCGTAGCACAAAAATCTCGATGGGTCTTCGAATTCTACCGAAAAATATTCGGTATTGGCTTCGCCCTCTCTGACGGTAATAAATACCTCTTCGGGTGCAACGGGGTAAAGTCCCATCGGGGTTACCGAAACATATTCAATTCCCGTTTTGGGATCGGTAAATCCGCTTTCTGTCATTTCGCCTCTGTTACCGCACGAAGCAAGTAAAAGGGTGCAGATAACAAGGCAGATAGCAATAATTCTGATTCTCATTTTAATATCCTATTTGTCCCAAACTGTCGTCGTTTTCTATCCAATCGCTGACGTTATAGATGGTGTATTCGTCCTTGGTATCGCGAACGATAACGCGTTCGATGCCTGCGTTGATCACCAAACGTTTGCACATCTGACAGCAACTCGTTCCGCCGACCAACTCACCCGTTTTCGCATCGATACAAGCAAGATACAAATCCGCGCCCAACATTCTCTCACGGGAAGCGGCAATAATCGCGTTCGCCTCGGCGTGAACCGAACGGCAAAGTTCGTATCTTTCGCCGCGCGGAATAGCCATCTTTTCGCGAAGGCAGGATTTAAGGTCGCAACAGTTTTGTCTGCCTCTCGGCGCGCCTGCATAACCCGTCGAAACGATAACGTCGTCTTTTACGATTATCGCACCGAATTTACGGCGAAGACAGGTGCCGCGCTCGGTAACAGTTTGCGCTATATCAAGGTAATAATTGATTTTACTTCTTCTTTCTTCCATTTTATATGTCCTTTATATGTACTTTTCTCATTATATAATACAAAACATCAAAAATCAACATTTTTTAACCGTTTCAAAGCAGAGCAAAATATACCAATCTGTCGCCGCCGTCGGGTGAATCGCCTTTAAACGTCTTGGTGTGTTGAAAACCGCATTTTTTCATCACCGCGCACATACGCGCGTTATTCGACGAAACATCGGCGTAGATTCGCTTCAAGCCCAATTTATCCTTCGCATAAGCCTTTGCGAGCATAACCGCTTCGGCGCCGTAACCCTTATCGCGATAGGTTTCGCTAACAAGAAACAAACTCAAATCACAACGTTTTTCGGAATAAACGATTCGGTCGAACGACAACTCTCCGATTATTTCGTCGGTTTTTGTGAAAATGCCGACCGACGGATTCCATTCCTCGCGCTCGATACTTTGTTCATAAAGTTTGTCTGCCACTTCTTCGTTATATTCATAAGCGGTGTTATTTTCGGGCACAAACTTGCGCCAAAGTGCACGGGTTTCTTTCTGTGTCATTGTGCGCAAAACAATGCTTTTTCCGTTTATTTCTATCATCTCGCTACTCCTTATATGATACCTTTGCTGTAAAGAAAAACTGCCAACGCGATATGCAAAATCAAAATCATCGGCATACCGAATTTGAATATCGGGGTCTTTGTTTTATGCCTGAACGTGTACATCGAAATCAATCCGCCCAACACGCCGCCGATTGCGCTGAATCCAAGCAAAACCGATTCACGTATGCGCCATTGCTTATTCATGGCACGGAATTTATCGACCGCGAAAAGTATAAAGGTTATTATATTGACGATTATCAGGTATGGTATGATGTATTTTATCATTTTTGCTCCTTTAAAATGGATTTTCAGTCACAAAGTTCAATTCCGACCACACCGTAACGGTCTTGTTCTTCTTTCGAATAATATTCTTCCATATCGGTGTATTGTGCCGTCATCACATCGGCATCGGTGTAACCGCATTTCAAAAGCGGCAATGATTTATACAATTCTTCAAAACCGTCAAAATAATGCAACTTTTTTACGGTTTTTGTGACAGTTTCACCGCTTTCGCGATTTGAAAACTCAATAGTATCCCCGACCTTAATCAGACGTCTTTTCTCGTCAAGAAGACGAAGTTCAATCGTTTTTTGTCCGCTTTTTATCATCTCAAACGGATGCGTTTTGAGTTTCATTTTGTGAGTAGCGTGTTTCATTTTTGCTTCTCGCTATTTTCTTTTGCGGTTGTAACGGATGCAATCAATCGCCTGCGAATCGAACCGCAATCATTTTGCAGGGTTTTGTATAACTTCTCGTCGATTCTTTTCTTTCTAAACAACAATTCTAGCCAATATTCAGTTTCAAAGCACTCTTTGAGCGAAATTTCCAATTTGTTTATAAAATCCGCTTTGCTTTGAGCATATTTCGCTTCGTGAATATTCGCGCCAATCGAAGATGATGCACGCACAATTTGATTGCAATAAACCGAACACCCTTTTATCTCATCGCACACATCGGATATTGTTAGCGCCAAATTTATCGCATCTTCACGTAGTTGGTTCTTTTCTTTCATATTTGCCTCTCTTGTCGATATATTCCGCTAACGCGGAATTCGATATGTTTTCGTTTCACTCAAACTCGATATATGCTCGCGTTGCTCGCATTCGATATGATATGTGCTTTCTCGCCCCGCAGGGCATATCGAGTTGCGAAGCAACATATCGAGCCGAAGGCATATCGAGTGCCGAAGGCACATATCGACGAAACTATTGTTTGTTAAGACAAACAATAGTTTCCACGTGTTCGGTATGCGGAAACATATCCACGGGTTGAATCTTATTTACACGATATCCGCCTTTGCGAAGAACAAACAAATCCCTCGACAGCGTTTCGGGATTGCAGGAAACATAAACGATTCGTTCGGGGTTGAGCGTCAACAGACTGTCTAAAAACTTCTTACTGCATCCCGAACGGGGCGGATCGGTTATCACTACGTCGATTTTCTCGCCCTTTTGCGCGGTTTCGACCATAAATTCGCCTGCATCGGCACAGATATATTTTGCATTTTTAATTCCGTTCATTTCGGCATTAAAACGCGCGTCGTTCACCGAATCGGCATTAACTTCAACGCCAATGACTTCTTTCGCGTTTTTAGCCAAAGTCAGCCCTATCGTGCCCGTACCGCAATAAGCGTCAATCACCCGCTCGTTACCGTTAAGAGTTGCAAACTCTTTGACCTTGTTGTACAATATTTCGGTTTGAATCGGATTGACCTGATAAAAAGAATTGGGACTGATTCGGAATTTCAAACCGCAAAGTGTGTCGGTAATATAACCGTCGCCATACAAAACTTCGCTCTTTTGACCGAGGAAAACAGGCGTGTCGGTAGGGTTTATATTCCAAACGACCGTCGTAATATCGGGGTGCTTTTCAATCAACGCCGAAACGAAATCGCGTTTCTTCGGGAAATCGTCCTTGGCGGTAACGATAACAACCATAATTTCGCCGTTATTGCTTCCTCGGCGAACAAGCACGTGGCGGACAAAACCGCGTTTTGTGTTAAGGTCATAAGCCTTCAATTTGAAAGAAACGCAGAGCTTTTTGACCGTTTGAACAATTTTGTTCGAATATTCGTCTTCGAGGAAACAGTCGTCAACAGGAATAATTCGTCTTGCAGAAGACTGATAAATGCCCGAAACGATTTTACCGCTTTTAAAGCCGAAAATGTGGGTTGCCTTGTTTCTGTACCGATATGGGTTTTCCATTCCGATAATCTCGTCAACGTGGCAATACTTCCCCGCCATGCGTATTATTTTAGATTGTTTCAGCGACAGTTGCTCGTCATAATTCAAATTTTGAAGTTGACAGCCGCCGCATTTTTTTGCCACGGGACATTGTTTCAAGCCGATTCACCTCTGTATTTTTTCTCATTATAGCACAAAAGAATCAAATCCGCAATGGGTTGAAAAACCCTTTTTAGCCTATATTCAGCGTTTATTTCATAAAAACCGGCACACTATAACTTTATCGCACTAAAACTTTTTTGGTTATTCCAAAAAAACTAAAAAAACACGTCATTTTCCCTTGCGTTTTTTTGAAATTTGTGTTATAAAAACCATGTATGTAATTATTATGAATAAATATTTAATTTTCAGAAAGAAAGCATCGACGCGAAAGAAAAAACGCTCGTCAAATCCGCAACGCTTTTTCCGTAACGCAACTTCCTAAAAAGGTGACAAAAATGAAGAAGATACTTCTGTCAACCCCTACAATGCACGAAGAAGAAATGTGTTATATAAAAGAAGCCTTTGAAAAAAATTGGGTGGCACCGTTGGGTTTCAACTGCGACAATTTTGAAAACGAAATTGCCGATTTTGTAAACAGCACTTCCCCGACCGAATATCATGCGCTCTGCCTTAATTCAGGTACTGCGGCTTTGCACCTTGCCGTTAAATTGGCAGGCGTTAAAAAAGGCGACCGCGTTTTTTGCAGCGACGTTACTTTTGCCGCGATGGTCAACCCCGTCGTTTATGAAGGCGGAATCCCCGTGTTCATCGATTCCGAACGCGACACTTGGAATATGTCTCCTGCCGCTTTGGAACGCGCTTTCGAAAAGTATCCCGACACGAAAGTCGTTATTCTCGTTCACCTTTACGGCGTTTCTGCCCAAGTTGATAAAATTTCGGAAATCTGCAAGAAGCATAACGCAATTTTAATCGAAGATGCCGCCGAGGCATTGTCCGCCGAATATGACGGACAAAAATGCGGAACTTTCGGCAAATACGGTGTTTTCTCCTTTAACGGCAATAAGATTATCACCACATCGGGCGGCGGTATGTTACTTTGCAGCAACAAAAAAGACCGCGACAAAGCGTTGTTCTTGGCAACCCAAGCGCGCGAAAACGCGCCTTGGTATCAGCACGAAGAAATCGGCTATAACTACCGCATGTCGAACGTTGTTGCAGGTATCGGCAGAGGTCAGCTTAAACATTTAGACGAACATAAACAACTAAAAACGCAAATCTACCGCAGATACAAAGAAGGTCTTGCCGATTTGCCGATTACTATGAACCCCTACACCGAAAAATGCAATCCCAATTTTTGGCTTTCCTGCATGACGGTTAATGAGGAATGTAATGTCAACCCGTTGACAATTTTGGAAAAACTTGCCGAAAATAATATCGAATCGCGTCCCGTCTGGAAGCCGATGCACATGCAACCCGTATTTAGCGGTCTTGACTTCATCACCGACGGCAACGATAACGTCGGCGAAAATATATTCGCACGCGGTTTGTGCCTTCCCTCCGACATAAAGATGACCGAGGAAGACCAAAATTACGTTATCGAAATTATAAAATCCTGCTTCTAAAATACATAAAACCGACCGAAAAGTTTAAATTTCGGTCGGTTGTTTTTTGCTGTTGAAAAATTGATAGTTTTGTGTTATAATACAACTGTTAACTTCGCAAACTTGGAGGCATTATGTCGTCAACTATCGGTACCTTTATCGTCGGAATAGTCTGTATATTTTTCGGTATTTCCAATATGAAAGGCAACCTTTCGTCATTACATTCATACCACCGCCACCGCGTTTCCGAGGAAGACAGAATCCCGTTTGGAAAGAAAGTTGGGCTTGGCACGGTTATTGCAGGCGGTTCTATCGTACTATTTAGCATCTTTAACACATTGACTTATTATTTGGAAATTCCCGTTTTCGCTTTGATAGGAAGTTCCGTTTTGGCAATAGGACTTGTTATAGGGTTAGGCATAAGTTTTTATGCAATGTTTAAATACAACAAAGGGATTTTTTAAGGTAATACAAAAACGGGACAGGCATTAAAAACCTGTCCCGTTCTTTAAATGATGAATTATACCGTCGAGAACAACAGCATTGATAAGAACTGTTTTTCAATACCTCTCCGTCATTATTTTTGTGTTTGCCGACTTAAACAAACAACCGTTTCCACATGTCCCGTGCGAGGAAACAAATCAAACGGGGTTGCCTCGTCGGTTTTATATCCAAATTCGGCAAAAATCGCGCAATCGCGTGCAAGTGTTGCAACGTCGCAGGAAATATATAAAACTCGTTCGGGATTCGCATTAACCACCGTTTCGATAACCGCCCTGTCAAGTCCCTTGCGAGGGGGATCGACGATTATTGTGTCGGGAGAGCCGAATTTGTTTTTACATTCTTCCACTCCGACCGACGCGTCACCGCAGACAAAAAGGGTGTTTTCTTCATTACGCCCATTTAAAAGAGCGTTTCTTTTTGCATTTTCGACGGCAGGTTCGATTATCTCGACACCGCAAAGTTTATCCCTCTCACTCGCAACACAAAGTCCTATCGTACCCGCGCCGCAATAAAGGTCTAAAATGATATTTCCGTCTTCTTTTTTCGGAATAAGCGATTTCGCGTGGAGATAAAGTTTCTCCGCCATAACCGCGTTCACCTGATAAAACGCGCGAGGCGAAAGTTCGAAAATCTTTTCGCAAAGGGTATCGTTTAACACGTCTTCGCCCCAAATTTTAAAGGTTTCCTCACCAAAAATAACATTGTCGCGTTTTTTGTTGACGTTGATATGTATGCCGATAATTGAATCGAATTTCCTTTTCAAATGTTCGGCAAGGATTTCCAATTTCTTATCTTTTTTCGCAACGACGAGGCACAAAAGTATCTCGCCTTTGCGATTTTTTCGCATAACCGCGTGGCGAAGAATGCCGAAACCGTTATTTTCGTCATAAGCAGGAATGCCCAATTCATCGCAAACTTTTCCGCAAAATTCGGCGATTTCGGTAAAAATCAAGTCTTGCAGTTTACACTCATCATGCTCTACAATGCGGTGCGACCGACGGGCATAATAGCCGAAAGTTGCACAATTTCCGTCAACGGCAAACGGATATTGAACCTTGTTTCGATAACCGTCTGCATTGTCGAAAACCGTGTCGTTTACCTTAACCTCGAATCCGCCGATTCGCGAAAACGCCTCTTTCACGGTGCGTTTTTTCAATTCCAATTCCGCATCATAGGAAATATGACGGAAAGAGCAACCGCCGCATTTACGGCAGACTTCACAGTCGGGGGTGATTCGGTCTTTTGACGGCTCGATAACATTCAAAAGACGTGCAAAAGAATGGCTTTTCAGTTCCTTCATTACCAAAACTTCGCATCTGTCACCAACCGCTGTATCGGCAACAAAAATTACCTTTCCGTCGTGTCTGCCGACACCGAAACCTTCAAAAGTGAGGTCGGTTATATCAATCGTTATTACGTCGTTTTTCATTGTTACCCTTTTTTTCGTTTAAAACCTTGGGTTTCGTAAATTCTTCGATAAACGGAGTTACAATATTCATCACGAGAACAACAATATAACCCCATTCAAAACCGCCCGATGTTTTTCTTAATATAAATGTCAAAACACCGCACACAAACCCGAACACATATCTTCCCGTTTTCGTCATCGGAACAGAAAGTGATTCATTCGTGCCGAACGCGGCAAGGAACACTATCGAACCCGAAAGAAGAACGCTGTATGCATAATAATTACTTTCGGCATCGTCAGACGGATACAT
This sequence comes from Clostridia bacterium, assembly GCA_017630915.1. GTDB lineage: Bacteria > Bacillota > Clostridia > Oscillospirales > CAG-382 > Coliplasma. The sequence goes on along the minus strand of JAGBUH010000037.1, from coordinate 7,855 downwards.
CAACGCAAGAAGCAGAATCGGAACAAGGAACGCAACGGTTCCGCGCCAATCGGCTTCCTTGCGGATACACAGCCAAATAAGTGCAACCAAGATTGCAGCAACGGCAATCTCGCCGATACAACCGCTTGCGTAACCGTAAAGTTGAGCCAAAACGCCGTCTTCGTAAACACTTCCGTCAGCCATATATTGCAACGGCGAAATTACGCGGTAACCCGAAACCAGTTTTTCGTCAATCGAAAAAGAGAACGCCGAAAAATATGCAAACGGGCGCGTAAACGCCGTCATTTGAGTTTTGCACAAAAGATTGAGCATCGCGGCAGAAAACACAAAGGGGTTAAAGAGATGCTTTGCGCGGAAAGGCTTGATGTTTTTTGCCAAAACCACAAAAACCGATGCGAGTATAGGCACAAAAAACGAAACGGCAACCGGCATCATAAACGCCGAAAGTATACCGTAGACCGCCGTCATCAAATCAACTCGTGTGCCTTTTTGCATTTTAAACACGTAACGGCGCACCAAATAGTCAAGCCCGACAGCAAAACACGAAGATATAAGGCAAAGGCTTAAAACCCTTGCGCCGAACATAAACACGCTCCAAACCAAAATCGGCGAAAGCGCGACAAACCATTCTATTGCGCGGTCGTGAACAGTTTTCTCGGTATGAACAAAAGGCGCGGTAACATTTTTTTGCATAATTTACGCCTCCTTTACCGCGTTTTCTTCGCCTTTAATAAGCGAAAGCAGGGGAATATTGCTCGGGCAACTGAATTCACACGCACCGCAGGAAATACAATACTTTTTCAGTTCCGAACGGTCTTTATTAAACAAAACCTCGTTGGGCATAAGCCGTACAGGGCAGACCTCGGCACATTTTCCGCAAGAAATACAAGGCAGTTGCACCTTATTCAAGACCTTTGCCGAAATAAGCGCACGAGTTTTATCGGTAAGCACACCTTTTGCGCGAACACCCGAAAGCAAACTGTTTTCGGCAAAGAAATGACCGCTTTCAAGACCACCGCAACATTCTATAATATCATGCAAAGTCATACCGCGGGGCATAGAAAAGTTTCCGCCCTTGCCGGTATTGTTGAAGCAAACCGAAACATATCTGTCAAGTTGAGGAATACCGCTTACCATCGCATCGTAAAGCGCGATAACCGTTTCGGGCGCAACCACAAACACGCCCAAATCAAGCGCGGTTTGACCTTTTTGCAAACTCTTTATATAAAGCGCCTCCATAAGCGCGTTATCGCCGTAAGGATATTTTTCGTCAAGCTGCGCAAGTGCGAAAAGTTTGTTATCATTAGCATATTCGGCGATATGCTTAAACGCGGTATTTCGGTAATATTCGGCGGCAAAAACGCATTTTAACGCGCCGGTCGCCTGAATAAGCACCTTTGCACCGCCGACAAGCGATTTCGCTTTATCGATACAAAGCCGATAATTTATCGCACATTCGGCATCGGTTTCGGTACAGTCGATAACCAATCTGCGACAGTTATCCCCGATATTTGAAAGCATTTTCCAAAGCGGTTGACCGCTTCTTGAATCGATTATCGCGAATTTCTTTGCCGACTCGATGATATCTTCGCGCGTTAGATTGGTTATCGAGCGCGTTTCGGGTTGATGCACACGTTCGACACCATTGGCAAAATCGGAGTTTGCCATAACGACGAAATATTTCTTACCCTCAATCGCCGTAATTCCGCGGAAAACACCGTTGACCGATGAATAAACGGGTGTGCCCGCATTTTCACCGAGCAAAGTTCCGCGCTTGACTGCCGTCGAGTTCGGAATACAAGCTCTTGCGTTATCTTCCGCCAAAATGCAGATTACCGAGCATTTTTCGATGTTTTTGATTTTATGTTTTCCGTAAAGCGTGCGTCTGTTGGGACGCGCACCGCCAGTAAAATTCAAAATCATGAGATTCAACTTCCCAATTAAACATTTTTGAACAAATATATTTATTCAAAATAATTATAACACATTAGGATTATTTTTCAAGTAAAAGTTTTTATGCTTCTTATTGAAATATTTGACAAGATAAGTTATAATGTACCTAAATATGTGATTTTTTTCGAAAAGAGTGATATTTTGCAGCTTACAAATAAAATAGACATAAAGGTTTTTATCCTTTATTTGCTTAAAAATGTCGGCGAACCGCTTGAATATACCACCGTTAACGATATTGTCGTTCAGGACGAATTTGTCAACTATTTCGATTTTGCGCTTTGTTTTTCAGAACTTCTTGACGCGGGTCAAATCGAGGAAACAATTGACGGCAAAGATTGTTTTTATTCGATTTCCGAAAGCGGAAAAGAGATTTTGGAAAGTTACGAAAGTTCGCTTCTTTCCATCATCCGCGAACGCGCTTTGCGTAGCGCGTTAAGGCTTATCGCCTTTTACCGCACCGGCAACCGCATTTCGAGTTCGATTACCGAATGCGGCGAGGGTTATAATTTAAAATGCAACATCGTTGATAAACAAAAAACTCTGTTTTCGGTGGAGGTTTATCTTGCCGAAAAGGATTATGCCGAAAAATTAAAGGCGAATTTTGATGACCGCGCCGAAATTATTTTCAGAGGAGCACTTTCACTCTTATCGGGTGACGTGAACTTTATTTTCGATGACTGATAAGATAAATTCGATAATCAAACTTTTAGAAAAACGCTATCCCGACACGGTTTGCGGTCTTGATTGGCAGGGCGATCCTTATAAATTGCTGATTATGGCGATTCTTTCGGCGCAATGCACCGACGCGAGAGTGAATATCGTGTCGAAAACGCTTTTTAAACGTTTTCCCACTCCAAACGATATGGCAAACGCCGAGTTAACAGACATCGAAAAAGAGATTCATTCGGTCGGACTTTATCATTCGAAAGCCCTTGCGTTAAAGGAATGTTGCACTCGGCTTGTCGAGGTTTACGGCGGTGTTTTGCCGAGCGAAATGAACGAACTCCTAACCCTTCGCGGAGTCGGCAGAAAGGTCGCAAATCTGTTGAGAGGCGACGTTTTCGGCTTGGGCGGTATCGTTGCCGACACGCATTGTATCCGCATTTCGCGCCGTTTGGGATTCACCGACGGGGACAACCCCTTAACCGCAGAAAAGGTGTTATCGAAACTCATTCCTATCGAAAAACAAAGCGATTACTGTCACCGCATGGTGCTTTTCGGACGTGAAATATGTACCGCAAGGTCGCCCAAATGCGATGAATGTGAATTAAACCTTTATTGTGATTACAAGGACAAAACATGATTGATTCCAAAGCATTACAAAAGTTAATGTCATACACAAGGCGCGCGATCGACACCTACAACATGATTGAAGACGGCGACAGCATTGCCGTCGGTGTTTCGGGCGGAAAAGACAGTCTTGCATTGCTCTGTGCGCTTCACGGGTTGATGCGGTTTTACCCCAAAAAGTTTGAAATCGTACCGATAAATCTGCGCATGGGGTTTCCCAACGAAACCGACGAAGTTTCACGTGCGTTATGCAACGAACTCGGTTTGGAGCTCAAATCGGTCGAAAGCGAGATTTATTCGGTGGTTTTCGAGGTGCGAAAAGAAAAACACCCCTGTTCGCTATGTTCGAATATGCGCCGAGGCGCGTTACACAACGCGGCAAAAGAGTTGGGGTGCAATAAACTTGCTCTCGGACATCATTTCGACGATGCCGTCGAAACGATAATTATGAACCTTTTCATCGAGGGCCGTTTCGACTGTTTCCAACCCGTCACCTACCTCGACCGTTCGGACATGACGGTGATTCGCCCTCTGCTTTTCACTCCCGAAAAAGAGGTTTCACATTTTGTCCGCGCAAGTAATATCGTTCCCGTTCCGAAGAACTGCCCTGCCGACGGAATCACCAAGCGCGAGGACACGAAGAAGTTTTTAGCAGAAGCAGAACGCAAGGAAAAAGGCATTAAACACCGCATTTTCAATGCGTTTTTTAATAAATAAAAGATGAGAATGATAAAAAACCTACAAAATAGGATATAATATTTTCGAGGTGAAAAAATATGAATACGTTTGAAGAAATATATGCCGAGGTTTGCCTTATTCCGAAAGGCAAGGTTGCGTCTTACGGTTATATTGCGTGCCGTGTGGGAAATCCGCATTTAAGCAGAGTTGTGGGATATGCGCTTCACGCCAATCCGCGCCCAAACGAGATACCCTGTCATCGCGTGGTTATGAAAGACGGTAGCGTTTCTTCGGGTTTTGCTTTCGGCGGACCTGATGTTCAACGCGAAAAGTTGAAGCGCGAAGGCGTAATCTTTCTTCCCGACGGCAGAGTGGATATGGAAAAATGTGCGTTGAAGCTATAAAATAAAAAAGAAGGCTCGTTTTTGAGCCTTCCTTTTTTTAATATGATTAACCAACTGTATAAGTACCGAATGCGATTCTTTTAACGAGGAGATAGTCTGCGGAATCGATTTTGCCGTTCTTGTCGATGTCGGCACGTGCGTTTTCTGCGTCGGAAAGGTCGTATGTATTAAAGCATGCACGTTTTACAAAGAGGTAATCGAGCGAGGTGATTTCGCCGTCGTCATTAAGGTCGCCGAACTCTTTAAGTGCGGGATTTAGAGCGAGCGCGGTTTCAAGCGCATCGATTTCGGCTCTGATTTCTGCAACGGTTTTGCCGTCGGCAGAGAATTCTTTTGCACTTTCAAGCGCGGCTTGAATGTTCGCCCATTCCTCTTCGGCATAGTCGGGTTCGGAAAGTGCTTCTAATTCAGCGATTTTTGAGGTGAGGTCAGCTGTGATATCTTCGCCTTTGTATCCCCAATGAATCGTTGCATCGCAACCTTTGTTCCAATTACTATCCCAGCCCTCAGGTTGTGATTCTGCTTCACAATAGATGTCGGTTAAGTTTGTACAAGCGTCAAATGCATAAAAACCAATACTTGTAACCGAATCGGGTATGGTTATGTCGGTTAAACTTGGGCAATTGTAAAATGCACTCAAACCAATACTTGTAACCGAATCGGGTATGGTTATACTTGTCAAGCTTTCGCAATCGGCAAATGCACTATCGCCGATTCTCGTAACCGAATCGGGTATAGTTACGCTTGTCAGACTTGAACATTCGTTAAAGGCACTCCAACCAATAGTTGTAACCGAATCGGGTATTTCTACACTTGTTAATTTTTTGCAGCCCTTAAACGTACCGTAGTATATGCTTGTAATCGAATTGGAAATGGTTACACTTGTTAGGTTTTCACATTCGTAAAATGCCATATCACCTAAGCTTGTAACCGAATCGGGTATGACCACGCTTGTTAGGTTGCAGCCTTCAAAAGCAGACCTTTCAATAGTTATAACCGAATCGGGTATAGTTATGTCGGTTAGACTTGTGCAACTGTGAAATGCATTGATGCCAATACTTGTAACCGAATCGGGTATGTTTATACTGGTTAGGTTTTCGCAAAAGGCAAATGCGCAATATCCTATGCTTGTAATCGAATCGGGTATTTCTATACTTAATAGGGTTGAACAGAAGTAAAATGCGTGACCGCCTATACTTGTAACACTGCCGTCGGTCGGGATTACACTATTTTTACAACCGGCGAAAAGTGTCTTCGTTTCGGTTTCTATAATACAATTGCCCGAACTATGATATACTTCATTCTCCGATGCGACGGTCATGCTTTCAAGACTTGAACAATCTGCAAATATACCAAAACCCATGCTTGTAACCGAATTAGGTATAGTTATGTTTGTCAGGCTTTTGCAAGCGTCAAATGCACAGTTACCTATACTTGTAACCGAATCGGGTATGTTTATACTTGTCAAACCGAAACATTGGTAAAATGAATATCCGGCAATACTTATAACACTGCCGTCGGTCGGAATTACACTGTTCTTGCAACCGGCAATAAGTTTCTTGGTTTCGATTTCTATTAAGCAGTTGCCGGTACTCTGATATGCTGTATTTCCCGATGCAACGGTTATACTTTCTAAACTTGAACAACCGTAAATTGCCTCATCACTTATACTTGTAACCGAATCGGGTATGGTTATGCTGATTAGGTCGGAACAAAGGTTAAATGCCCGCCCGCCTATGCTTGTAACAGGCAAACCGTTATATTCCGCAGGAATTACAACTTCGGGTACAGTTATGTCGGATCTCGAAACGCTATAATACCGTCCGTTACTGCTGAGGGTATATTTTACACCTTGGCTATCGGTCACCGTTTCCGCAGAAACGCCAAAAACCGAAAGAGGAACGAGTGACAGCATAAATACCGCCGTTAGTAATAAAGACACGAATTTTTTCATGGTTAACTCTCCTTTTGTTGAACTTTTTATGGGTTAAATATTATACGTTTGAAAATTTGAAAACACTTGAATAGAAAAACGTTTTTAAGATTTACTCTCCTTTAAGTTGTTTATTATCAAAAACAAACTTTCTTTCGATGATGCGGAAACAGAATAAAGATAGCCGTTGTATATAGCACTTGCTACCAAAACCGAATTTCTTTGTTCGATATAATATGTAATACCGTTGTGTACGTAAGTGTTTGCGTTTTCTATAAAATGACCGCTTGTCGAAGTATTGATTTGAAAAGAAACATTAAAGTCGTTGGTATAAAACGAAATATCGTCTTCGCCTTTGAAGTCTTTGCCGGTTGTGATTCTCGTTACACGAACTCCCTCCGGAAGTTTCGTCGGATACAAAATATCCAAATCCTCGGCTTCCAGCAACTCCTCGACAGATGAATATCTTTTTTCATCGTCGTTACGATAAATAGTCATACCGTCTATTTCGACTACCTTTTTGTCGCCTCGCACGAAATCACCCAAATAATCGTTAATATTAGAGTCAAATGTCACTGCGGCAACGGTTGTGCCGGCAAGCAAAGTCGCAAGGATAGCCGCAACAAGCGCAACCTTACGCCATAACTTTCTTTTAACAGGGTTTTTGCGGTTGACTTCGACAGGTTCTGTGATAACGTTTTCTTTGAAACACTTGTCCACGATTTCATCAAACCGTTCTGCACCAATTATCAAATCAAGGTTCTTTTCATCAATCAACTCGGCGCATTTTTCGATGAAATCTATATCGCCTTTGCCCAAAACAAGCATATCGGTTTCATAATCAAAAACTTTCATCAAAGAGGAACTATCAAGTTCGCAAAACGCTATTTGATTTTCGTCAAGCATCTCTTTTATTTCTTGACCGCTTAGTTTGTCAAGTTTGATACTATTCATTTTGCACCTCCTATTTATGAATATGTCGCTCATTGCGAAAATGTCTATAAAAAATTTCAAAAAGTTATAAATTTTTTTTAATTTCTTCTTTTAACTTACTTTTTATCGTGCTTTCAATAGTTCTTACCGTGCTGTAACCGATACCGAGAGTTGCGCTTGCCTGCTTTGGCGTAAGACGTTTTATGTAAAGCAATTCATAAACTTCTTTTTCTCGCGGTGTTAATGCACCGAGCAATTTTTCGATACCGTTGCTTTCAAGCCAAATATCATAAAGCGCTTCCTGATACACCGCGTCGCTATCTGTTGGTACATCGGGCGGCATTTCGTTTTTTGTGTTTTTAAGCCGTGTGTATTCTCTTCGCGCGAGGTTCGCGGCAACTTTTTTTGAAGCGACAACAACCCAACCGTCAGGGTTTTCGTGAGTTGTGAGCATTTTTATTTTTTGGATAACCAATAAACTTATTTCACCCAAACAGTCTTCGCCCAAATCCTTATAAAAACCGCCGAGCACCGACCGAACGGCGATTCTTATCAACTTATTGTTTCTTGTCAGAAGTTCTTGCACAAAAACCGCTTCTTCGGGCGATAACCGTATTTTTTCGGTATCGTTATTGCTCAAATCAACTCACCTCGCTTTCGTTTG
>JAGBUH010000036.1 GCA_017630915.1 Clostridia bacterium | reverse complement strand
TGCAGGCAACCACCGCTTCGCCCATTCGCGCCAGCGCACGTTTTGAGGATGTCGATATCAATAAAACCAATTCATCGTCTTTCGGTATGCGCACGTTTTTTAAATCGTATTTGGATTTTTCGGCTTCGTTAATTAAAACAGAAAGTTCATTAAGCAAACCGTGAAGTTGTTCACGTTTGAATTTCGGAGTTATCAAAGCCGTTGAAAGTTCATAACTTTTTTTCGCAAGTGCAAGCGAAAATAACTTTTCCGCCTTGGAACGAAGCGTCGCATTTTCCTTTGAAAGATATTTTTCTGCTTCTCCCAAATTTCCGTTTGCCGTATCAATCGCGTTATCCAAATCGGTCTTATTTGCGTTCGGGTATTTTTCATTTAAAATTTCTGCCAACTCATAGTCTCTAAAACCGTCTAAATGTATGCGCTGACCGCGCGAAAGCACGGTAGGCAAAAGTGAAGAACGGCTTTCCGTCAGCAGAAACACCGCCACGCTTTCGGGCGGTTCTTCAAAAAGCTTTAAAAGCGCGTTTTGAGAATCGGCACGCAGTTTACCCGCGTTACAAACGATAAAAAACTGCTTGTCCGAATCGTTGGGTTTTAAAGACGAACGCCTTATAATCTCGCGCACATCGGAAATAGTTGCCGTCTTACCGCGCCCGATGATGAATATATCGGGGTGATCGCCCGACTGCACCTTTCGGCAACTTGCGCAGTATGAACAAGGTTTGTTTGGTTCGGTACAAAGCATCGCCCTTGCACATTCGAGCGCAAAATCGAGTTTGCCGATACCCGATGCGCCGTCTACGATATATGCGTGCGAACAAAGCCCGTTTTTTGCCTTTTCGAAAAACAGCCTTAATTCATCGCCGTTATACACCGCTAAACCCTCCAAACCGACAGAATTATTATACCTCATTGTTATAATATCACAAAAATCTCGTCTTGAAAAGGGATTTCGCAAAAAATAATTTGACAAAACGGCGAAAAAGATATACACTTAATTGTTATCTATTAACGGAGGTCTGATTATGAGCATAATCGTAGGTATCGATGTCGGAGGAAGCACAACAAAAATAGTTGCTTTCGACGGCGAAAAACTGCTATCCCCGAAACTTGTCAAAGCCAATGACCCGATTGCATCGGTTTACGGCGGTTTCGGAAAACTTACAAGTGATAATAATATTTCTCTTGATAAAATAGAAAAAATTATGGTTACGGGCGTAGGCTCGTCTTTCCTTGGGGACAATATATACGGTATTCCGACATACCACGTCAATGAATTTCTTGCGAACGGCAAGGGCGGTCTTTATTTAAGCGGTATTAACGAAGCTATTGTTGTTAGCATGGGAACAGGTACCGCTTACGTTTACTCGAACGGCGAAACGAAAGAGTATGTCCACTTGGGCGGTACGGGTGTCGGCGGCGGTACTTTGGTAGGACTGGCAGGAAAGTTAATCGGGGTTCACTCGGTTCAAAACGTTGCCAACCTTGCGCTTGAAGGCGATTTGTCAAACATCGACCTTATGATTTCGGATATTACAGAAAACGACATTTCACCGACGTTGTCAAACAACGCGACAGCTTCGAACTTCGGCAAGGTAAGCGACCTTGCGTCACGCGAAGATATCGCCTTGGGTTTAGTGAATATGGTTTACGAAACGGTTGCCATGCTCGCTATTTTCTCGGCACGAATTAAAAACATCAAAGATATTATTCTCATCGGCAACCTTGCTATTCTACCCCAAGCAAAAACCATTTTCGAAAAACTCGAAAAGATGTTCGGTGTAAATATAATAATCCCCGAAAACGCCGCTTACGGAACGGTAATCGGTGCGGCACTCGAAGGAATTCATAACAATAACATATAAAGGATATAACAATGGCTGAAAACAACAGATGGAAGAAAAAAATATTTTCAATGTTGCTTTGCGAAGCAAAAGGTGTTCGCTCTTGGCGTCAATTCGCCGCTGATTGCGACATAAGTTACGTTCAAATGCGCAAACTTGCGCTCGGAACGCAGGAAAATCCCCCGCGTCCCAAGCTGATAAGAAAGGTCGCGTCCCACGCTTTCGGCGAAATCGACCTTGAAGATTTAATGTTTGCCGCAGGTATTCATACCGCCGATTCCATGTCTTTGCGCGAAAGCGCCGAAACAACCGAAAGTCCTATTGACAAATACCGTTCGCTTCCTTTGAAAGAACGTAAAACGGTAGATAAATTTATAGAATTTCTTTTAAGCACATCAGAAAAAGAGCAACAAAGCGATAAGTAATACAAAAATATCGTTATCACCGTCGGCATCAAGCAACAAAAGCAATCCGATTCCGATAAGTATAAGGTCATCAATCTTCATATCGCGTAGGAAATCAAGACGAAGTCCCTTTCCCTTTTCGCAACGTCCGACTTCGCCATGCTCGTTTTCGCGTATTCCGCTGTATTCGCAGTCGTTTTGTACCTCGTGGCGCGAACGCGATTCGTTATACTCGCGTTCGTAATTATAAAGTTGCCCGTCGCTCTTTATTCCGCCGAAATCTCTGCTGTACAATCGTTCTTCCTCACTTTCTTAAATTTTTCATCATAGATGCAAGGGCAAGTGCTCTTGTAAGCGCATCTATCTTTTCACGTTTTTCTTCACGCAAAAGCGGTTTTATCGAAGAAAGCAACGAAATGCGCGGGTCACTGCTCATGCTGAACCCCTGCATAAGCGCGGGAAGTGCATCAGACGGTGCCGATGATGGCATTTCGGTCGGAGAAATTTGGGGTTCGGGTTCGGAAACGCCGACCTTTTCCTCGACGTTTGGTGGTGGTGATGATGCGCCTAAACTCGATGCGATTGCCGTTATTTTCGACATAGCCTCGGGATCGGACAACACCTTTTTAAGTTTTTCGGAAAAATCACTGTCCAAGGTCAACACCCCGTTCGCGTAACATTCGCATTATTTCCTCTCCTTTTTCCTTGCCTGCGGAATCCACCATTTCCCTTGCCTCTTGCGGTGTCATCTGCGATATGCGCCGTTTTAACACATCGGGATTGGCAAGAAGCACCTCGGTTTTCATTTTGTTTGCCCCTGCCGCTTCGGCAATGGTTCTTGCGAGTGCAACAAAGTTGTCGTTGTCCATCGAGAGAAGTTTGTCAAGTTGTTCACGGTCAAAATTCATAAGTAATATATCCTCCGTTTAAATATATGTTAATCGTATGAAAAGACGATAAATTAAAATTCACAAAAAATCATCGCAAAGGAGCGTTTTAAGTGTATATCTGCAAACCCGAAAGAAGCGTTTTTCAAACCCGTGTGCTTTTATTCACGTGTGTTTTGGTCACGCTTTCTCTGTTCTTTATATCTACCGTTATTACAAATTATAGCGCATTTGTGGAATTTTGCGGTTTCGCATCGCTTATGCTTTCGATTCTGTTTGTGGTAAGATATTCGCTCACCGAATTTGAGTATTCGGTATGCGATAACGGTTTTTCGGTGACGAAAATCGTCGGTAACAAACGTCAAGTGGTATGCAACGTCGCGCTCGAAACCGCCGTTGATTTGCTAAAAAAACGCGATTACGATCATTTACCGTCAAATCAAAAGGCGATTATAAAATATTCGCTCAACCAAAATATAAAAGCCGACAGTTACGTTTTCCTTTGCGAATTCAACGGAAAACGAACCATGATAGAATTTGAACCCAATAATGAATTTGTAGCTATACTCAAAAACGAAATCAAACAAGCGAAAGCGAATGACGAAAACGATATTTAATGCTTTTTCAATATATTATATGCAAAACAAATCAAAGGGTTGCTTTTTTAAAAAAAATATATATAATGTAATTCGAATAATATCATTCAAAGTTTTGTAACATTTTGTACAGAGGTAAATAACATGTATGACGTTACCATAATCGGCGGCGGTGTTTGCGGTACTGCAATAGCGATGTACCTTTCAAAGTACGACATCAAATGCTGTCTGCTTGAAAAGGACAACGATATTGCTATCGGCACTACACGTGCAAACAGCGGTATAGTTCACGCCGGTTACGACCCCGAACCCGATACTCTTATGGCGCGCCTTAACGTGCGCGGTTGCGAACTTATTGAAGACCTTGTTGAAATAATGAATATTCCCTACAAAAAAGTAGGTTCTATGGTTATCGCATTCGATGAGAACGACGAAGATCACCTTCGCGAACTTTATGAACGCGGTATCGCAAACGGCGTTCGCGGAATGGAATTGCTTGATAAAGAACAACTTTTGGAACGCGAACCCAATCTTTCACCCGATGTCACAGGTGCACTTTATGCACCTTCCGCAGGTGTCGTAAACCCTTGGCGGCTTTGTATTGCCATGGCGGAAATTGCGGCAAAAAACGGTGTCGAGGTATTTCTCGACAGCGAAGTTACCGCTATCGAAAAAATCAACGGCGCGTTTAAAATTACCGCAGGTAATAAAGAATACGACACAAGGTACATCATCAACGCGGCAGGTCTTTTCTCCGACCGTATTGCCGAACTTGTCGGCGCGAAGGATTTTGAAATCCGTCCTTCGAAAGGTCAATATTATTTGCTTGATAAAACTTCAAATTGGCTTGTCAACTCGGTGATTTTCCAATGTCCTACCGAAAAGGGTAAGGGCGTTTTGGTTTCCCCCACCGCCGAAGGAAATATAATTGTCGGTCCTAACGCCGAAAGCGGAAACGAACGCGACGACGTTTCGACAACCCGCGAAGGTCTTGACTTTGTCGCTCAGGAAGCGGCAAAAACCACAAAACTTATTGATTACCGCGAAAATATCCGTTCGTTTGCAGGTTTACGCGCAAACTCAGACAAACGCGACTTTATTATCGGCGAATCCGCGCTTTGTAGACATTTTATCAACGTTGCAGGAATTAAATCCCCCGGTCTTTCTTCTGCACCTGCTATCGGCGAATACGTAATTGAAATTCTCGAAGATTGCGGTTTGATTATGTCCAAAAAAGAAGATTGGACGTACCCCGAACCGCATATCTGCTTTGCCGACCTCACCGACGAAGAAAAAGAAGAACTTTGCAAGCGCGATTCTAAATACGGTAATGTTATCTGCCGTTGCAACCTCGTTACCGAGGGTGAAATATTTAAAGTGCTTGACACTTATTATGTAAAACCGAGAACGCTTGACGGAATAAAGCGCCGTACGGGAAGCAGTATGGGCAGATGCCAAGGCGGTTTTTGCGGTGTTAGAATTCACGAAATACTTTGCAAATACTACAACATAGAACCCGAAACGGTTCTTTGGGACAGGAACGGTTCGTATATAGTTGCAGGAAAGGTCGGTGAAAAAAATGACTAAACATGATATAGTTGTCATCGGCGCAGGTCCTGCCGGAATGGCGGCGGCTCTTGCCGCTTATGAAGCAGGCGTTAAGGATATCCTTGTGTTAGAGCGCGATTGCGAAGCAGGCGGTATTCTTAATCAATGTATCCACAACGGTTTCGGTCTTCACCGTTTCGGCGAAGAATTAAGCGGACCCGAATATGCCGGTAAGTATATCGATATGCTTAAAGACACTTCGGTACAAATCCAACTCGGCACAACCGTGCTTAATATCGAAAACAAAATCGTTTCCGCCGTTTCTTCTAAAAACGGTTTCGAACAAATAGAAGCAAAGTCGATTATTCTCGCAATGGGTTGCAGAGAACGCAACAGAGGTCCGATTTCTGTCCCCGGCGACAGAGGCAGAGGCGTTTTCACCGCAGGTGCGGCGCAAAGATATCTTAATATCGAAGGATATCTCGTCGGCAAACGTATCGTTATTTTGGGCAGCGGTGACATCGGTCTTATCATGGCAAGAAGAATGACGCTTGAAGGCGCGAAAGTTCTTGCTGTTGCCGAAATCATGCCATTCACAAACGGTCTTTCTCGTAACGTGGCTCAATGTCTTGAAGATTTTGACATTCCGCTTTATCTCTCTCATACCGTCACCAACGTAATCGGCAAAAACAAACTCGAAGGTATTGAAATATCGCAGGTTGACGAAAAAATGAAGCCCATAAAGGGTACCGAAAAGCGTTTCGATTGCGATACCTTGCTTTTGTCGGTCGGTCTTGTTCCCGAAAACGAACTCACCCGTACCGCGAATATCGAACTCGACCCGCGCACCAAAGGCGCAACCGTCGGCGAAGATATGCAAACATCTGAAAGCGGTGTATTTGCTTGCGGTAATGTGCTTCACGTTCACGACCTTGTCGACTATGTTTCCGCCGAAAGCGAACGCGCAGGTAAGAGCGCGGCTAATTACGTGTTGAACGGTAAGAGCGAAGTTTCAAATACAACACTTGTCAGCAACGGTATGAACGTATCTTATACCGTTCCTCAAAGAATCAATAAAGACAACGTCGAAAAATCGGTTGATATCTTCTTCCGTGTCCGCAAAAAAATGCGTCTCGGCGAAATCAGAGTTGAATCCGAGGGGGAAAAAATCGCATCGTTCAAGCGCGAATTTTTAGCACCTGCTGAAATGGAAAAAATAACCATTCCCAAGGTTCTTCTTGACAAGGCGCAAGGTAACCTTACGGTAACGGCAATCGAAGTGGAGGACGCACAATGAAAGAAATGATATGTATCGTCTGCCCTCGCGGTTGTCACCTCACCGTTGACGAACAAACCCTTGAAGTCAATGGCAACTTCTGTCCGAGAGGTGCGGAATACGGCAAAAACGAAATCACTTCCCCGATGCGCACAATCACCGGTTCGGTCGGAATCAAGGGCGGAATCCACCCCCGTCTTGCAGTCCGCACAGACCGCGCAGTTCCCAAGGAAAAGATGTTCGAAATTATGGATATTCTTCATTCCTGCACGGTATTTTCTCCCGTCAAACGCGGACAGGTAATTATCCAAAACGTGTGCGGAACCGGTGCGAATATAATATCTTCAAGAGATATGTAACAAAAAAATTCCGTTGGAACGAATCCAACGGAATTTTTGTTTATATTTAGTTTGTTACGTCGTAATAACTCATACTCGACGGCACGAAATATATATCGTGGTTGCCCTCATAGGTGTTTAGCTTGATTATATCAAAACCGTCGTAATGATATTCCTTGCTTCCGTCGGGATATTCTGTACATTCGATATCCTTTCCCTTAACGTAGGAATCGGCTGACGCGATAATATCGTCGATTGTTATATCGCCGTCTTTTAACGCCATTTCAAGCATCTTCGAACTTCCGTCAATTTCGCACATCATCAATCCGCCGACAACGTAAACCACTTGGGCGTCGGTGTAATAGATATACTCAACTGCACTTCCGCCGTCGGAATTATAAGCCAACTTATATTCGTTCGCCGAGGAACAGGAAGTCAAAGCAAGAAGGCAAACCAACAACGTAATAAAGATTTTTCTATTCATTGTCGCCCTCTTTCTTGGGTTCGCCGTTTAATTTAAGTTCGGCAAACTGTTCGCGCGTTATCAATATGTTACGCTTTTTGGTCGCGGCATCAAATTCGCCGATATATCCTCTGCGTTCCATTTTGTCGATAATTCTCGCCGCACGTGCATAACCAAGCGACAAACGGCGTTGTAAAAGCGAGGTCGAAACCGTGCCCGAATCAATGGCAACTTCAACAGCGTCCAAGAACATCGGGTCGAGTTTTTCGCTTCCGTCATCGGCTTCTGCTTCAACAGCCGCCGCTTTCTTGCCCTTCATACCGCAAAGTTTTGCTTCTTGTTCGATAAGTTTGATGATAGCTTCATCATATTGAGCGTGAGCCGCTTCTTTGATAAACTGTGTAACC
>JAGBUH010000035.1 GCA_017630915.1 Clostridia bacterium | reverse complement strand
TGCCGTTTGATTTTGTTCCTTTTCCGACAACTGCGCCGATATATGAATTTGACGAGCAACTGGCATACGATGTAGCGCGTAATATGATTGCAGAAGAATTTTCGGCAATTTTATTGGATAACGGTTTCGTTTCCACAGATGACGGATTTAAGTGGCACAAGTTAAAAGACAATATGGTTTATTATATAAATTTCGCTTGGAACAAAGGCGCATCTATAAGTATTTTGTATAATTGCTGTACGGTTTTCGATGACGTAAAGGGTATGCACGACGAACGGGCGATATACGCACTTGCTTTGTTTGATTTACTAAAAATGGTTGGCGCCGCAATACCCCACGAGTATTACCCTAATGCATTTTTGAACGGCAACGACGTTTTAGAATGGCAAAAAAATCGCTTGTCACTTCAATTGACACAAATTGTACTGCCTGCTTTTAATGGGGAAATTGTGACAGATAGTTTCGACCTTAAAAAGAAATTGCCGCCTTATTTGAAGCGGATTTGCGAAAAAACATTTGACAAACAAACAACCGCTGAATTGACTGCAAAATATGGTAGAATAAGAGTAACAAACGGTGTGTCACGGCAATTCGAAGATGAAAGGGTATTAAAAACAAATAATAACGATTATATAAATCTGTATTTCAGCAAGTGTAAAGATTTAAATTTGCGTTATTTGAAAGATAATATTTTTGGATTTTGAAAGAATCCCCGTTTTCTCAAACGGAAAAACGGGGATTTTCTCTATTGTTGATCTAATGAATTAAAATAATAGGGAGGATCTTATGGATAAAAAGAAAACGCCCAAGCAACCGTTTTTCAAGGGAATAAAAGAAGATTTTAAAAATTACAACAAAATAAACGAAAACGAGGAAAAAGTCTTTAAATCAAAACTTTTTTCCTCGTATAAAGGCACTTTTGTGCTCAAAACCCCGTTTCGCTCGTCGTTTTCGTTCGGTATAATCGCGCTTTCAAAACGCCAACAAAATGCCGAAACCTTAAAGCACGAATACGGTCATCGGCTCCAACTAAAACAAATGGGACTTTTCAAATATATCAAACACGTCGCAATCCCGTCCGTAACCGCGTACCGCTTGCACAGAAAAGGGAAACTAACCCTCGACTACTACGGCTCACCTTGGGAACATGAAGCCGACACCCTTGGCAACGTCAACCGCAAAACAAATAACACCCCTTGGCAAATCCCCCAAAACACCACCGCCACCCGAATGTTAAAGCAGATGAAGTAGGTGCATGTTTCCCCTACGATATAAAATCTGTTATGTGTTTTCACATACAAAACATCACGTCAAAATACAACACAACGAAAAAAATCTGCCCGAAATAAATGATTCGAGCAGATTTTTTATTACTTATTCTTGAATTTCATACGTGCCGAAGCAAATGCGTTTGACAAGAAGATAGTCAACCGAGTCGATTTTTCCGTTTTTATCAATGTCCCCTGCCGCGAAAATCGGCAAATCGTATGTGCCGAAACACGAACGTTTAAGCAAAAGGTAGTCTTCGGAATCAATATATCCGTTTCCGCTTATATCGCCGATAATGATTATCGTGTACGATGCTATCACCGTGTCGCCGACAACGATTTTAACAACCGTACCCGTACCAACCGATGTATTATCCGGCACTTCCGAATTTTTATTGTATACTTTACAGAAAGAATCCTCGTTAAGTCCGTCTAACAACGCACCTGCCGTTGTTCCTTTGGGAATCTTGCCAATGGTGTTTTCGCCGATATTATATGTAGATGACGTAATTGTCGACGGTATGACTGCCGTGATGGGATTATCTCGTAAAGTGGGGAATAGATAAATCTCGTTCTCCTCGAATTCCCAAACCGTTTCGAAATCAAAACCGACAAAGGTGGACTGCTGTTTCAATTCATCAAAAGTGCATTTTGTGGTAGCATCGTTTGCACCGCTGCCGACACCTTTGGGATTATTGTCCGAATAATAGCAGTTTATCGTCTTTGCATCATCGTCGTTAGAACCTGCAATGCCTCCCATAAATGCAGTACGGTAAGAAGAAGCACCCACACTTCCTATATTATAACATTTGGTTATTGTTCCTGCTGCACCGGTTTCTACGTATAGACGGTTCATACCTGCAATACCGCCCGATATAGCCTGTGCAGAGGAGGTTTTTGCCCAAACGGTTCCCGTGTTGTAACAATTTGTTATAGTTTTGAAGTTGATACTTGCAATACCGCCTGCGTATGTAGGCGAAGTTTCAGAAACAGCGGCTACTCTGCCTATATTGTAACAATTTGATATAGTTCCGTTGAAGTTTTCTCCTGCAATACCGCCTGCATGGCCGGAGGCAGATATTTTTTCGATATTATAGCAGTTGGAGATTGTTCCTGTTTTGTTATAACCTGCAATACCGCCTGCATAGGTATGAGTTTCATAAGAATCTGCATTTGCCGATACTTGATTACTGTTATGACAGTTTGTTATTTTGCCCGATCCGTTGTATCCGACAATACCGCCTGCGTTGGAATCAACAGAAGTTCCCAATATCACATCTTCGTTGTAGCAGTCGGTTATTGTTCCGTCGTTGCTTCCCGCAATACCGCCTGCATAGAGAACCGACGTGACTTCGCCTGTGTTATAGCAGTTTGTTATGGTTTGGTGGTTATATCCTGCAATACCGCCTGCGTGTTTAGATGACGAAGTTTCGAAGTTTTTGTTATAACAGTCGGTTACAGTTCCAAGGTTATTTCCCACAACACCGCCTGCACACACATTTGCCGTTATTTGACTTCCGCTGCTGTAACAGTCGGTTATAGTTCCAACGTTATAGCCTACAACACCGCCCGCCTCGTGCGAGGAAGATATATCAGCTATGTTAGAACAGTCGGTGGTTGTTCCGTAATGGTTCGAACCTGCAATACCGCCGACATAGGCAGACGAATTTTTATAGGACGATTGATCGTTTACGTTTGCCGAAATTTCACCGACGTTGTGGCAATTAGTTATGGTTCCGTATTCGTTTCTGCCTACGATACCGCCTGAATAAACAGAAATATTGCCTACGTAAGCAGTTATATTTGCAGAAACCGTGTTCGAATTGAAACAATTTGTTATCGCTCCGTAGTTTAATCCCACAATACCGCCTACATAGGTGTAAATGGCGGAATTGGAACTTTGGTATGTAGCAGAGAGTTCCACAGTGCCGTAAATCACACGAAGATTTTTAATCGTTCCCGAGTTAACCCCGAAAAGACCTGCGAATTCCGATTCGCTCGCGTTGATATACAAATCCTTGATAGCATATCCGTCGCCGTCGAACGTGCCGTAGAAGGGAGAAGACAGCGAACCGATAGGTTCAAAGCCTGCACCGCCGTTGTAGAAGATTTCGTCTTCTTGGAAATGTCCCGCTAAATCGATATCACATATCAATTTGAAATGTGCACCCAAATAATTGCGCACGTTGTTAAGTTGTTTTGCGTCAGAAATAAGATAAGGGTTATAATATGTTCCGTTACCACCTGCAAATTCGGTGGTGTTTTCCTCGTCTTTTTCGATATGTGCAATATCTCTTAAAACAGGTAAAGGATAGCTTCCGACTTCTTCGTTAAACGTCCAAACGTTTTCAAAATCAAAACCAACAAAGGTTGATTGTTGTGTCAACTCGTCAAGTTCGCATTTTACCGCCGTATCGATGCCGATACCTGCACCGTTTAGGATACTGTCGGCATAATAACAGTTTGTCATGATTGCATCGTCGGTCGTATCAACGGTTCCGCCGTCGTAGTTGTCGCCCGTAATGCCGCCTGAAATGCCTTCGGATAATATGGCACCGACGTTGTAACAATTTGTAATTGTTACATAATTTCGTCCTGCAATACCGCCAATATAGGAATTAACTCTCGAAGACGTCGGGTTTGCCGACACGTCGCCTGCATTATAACAGTCGGTGATTGTTTCATCGTTACGTCCGGCAATACCGCCCACATTGATATAGACATAAGTAGAGGACGATGATGGGGGTGTTGACACTTTTCCGATATTGAAACAGTTCTTTATAGTTCCATAGTTATGCCCTGCGATACCGCCCGAATGAGCGTTGGCATAAGAGGAGGTATTAGATGATGCGAATACCAAGATTTCACCGGTATTGTAACAATTAGAAATTGTTGCTTTTTCGGAACTGTTTCCCACAATACCGCCTCCGTTGGCAACAACGTTGCAGTTTTTAGCCGAACCGGAAGTGCAAACAGCCGATGCCGAAACCTTGCCTGTGTTGTGACAGAGGGTTATTGTTTCGAGGGCACTTCCTACAATACCGCCTGCATAAGAATGAACGATGGCATATTGATAAGTAGACGATGACGTTACAACTGCTGAAATTTCACCGCTGTTGGAACAGTTAGTTATAGGTCCCTCGCTATAACTCACAATACCGCCTGCATAAGTATAGCAACTGGTAGAGGATGCCGTTGTGGTCGCAGAAACGCTTCCGCTGTTAGAACAGTTCTTTATAGTGCCAAGACCGTTGATGCCCGCAATACCGCCTGCACGTGCGGAGTAGGTTGAAGTTGCCGTCACTTTACCTGTATAGTAACAGTCTGTTACGGTTCCGTCGTTGTCTATCACAATACCACCGGCATAGGCGTTTGCTCCGTCAGATGACGAGGCGATTGCCGATATATTCCCGTCAATTAAACCAAGGTTTTTAATTACACCTACGTTAAAAGCGAAAAGACCGGCGCGTGTTGTATTATTGTCAGAAGTGACGTTGATATACAGATTCTTTATGACATAACCGTTACCGTCAAACGTACCGTAGAATCCGTCTGACGACGTGCCGATAGGTTCAAAACCTGCACCGCCGTTGTAAAAATCACCGCCGTCTTGGAAATCGGCATCGGTAAACTCAATATCAGCAATCAACTTGAAATCCGCACTCAAATAATTGCGCACGTTATCAAGATGCGTTTTGTTCGCAATCAAATAAGGGCTGAAAGGAGTGCCGTTACCACCTGCAAACTCAATGGTGTTTTCCGTTTCGATATGCTTTACGTCTTTCAAAACGGGGAAAGGATAGCTTGTAAGCGCTTCATCAAATATCCACACGGCTTCGAAATCAAATCCGGCAAACGTGGATTGCTGTTTCATTTCTTCAAACGTACATTTAGTTGTTGTGTCAACGCCGTTGCTTACACCGCTTGAAAGCGTTTCGGCATAATAACAGTTCGTTATAGCCGCTTCGTTGTGGCTGTAACCTGCAACGCCGCCGGCATAGGGGTTGTTGCCCGAAGCGACTACCGCGCCCAAGTTGTAACAGTTTGTTATCGTCGTTCCTTCATAATTGTTATACCCTGCAATACCGCCTGCGTAGTTGGCGTCAGATGACGATGAAGACGACGTCGTTGTCGCTATACTTCCGATGTTATAACAGTTAGAAATCGTTTTTTGGTAGTTATACCCTGCAATACCGCCTGCATAAGCATTGCGATATGAAGTGGCTGACACGTTTCCCGAGTTATAACAAGCATTTGTTGTTCCGCTGTCGTAACCCACCATACCGCCTGCATAGGCTTTGGTACGGGCATAGGAAGAAGTGGATTTTGTGCTTGCGGTGGGGCATATACTTCCCGTGTTATAACAGTTTGTAATAGTTCCTCCGCTAATACCTGCAATACCGCCTGTATATGCAGCAGCATCGTAAGGCGAGGTGCCCAAAGCATCGGAAGTGGCGTTGCCCATTACGCTTCCTTGGTTAAAACAGTCTGTAATTGTTCCGGAAGGGTTGTTATAACCTGTAATACCGCCTGCATAAGTAAATGCATCGGTAGGGGAAGAACCTGCGGTATAAGAAGTAGCATCTATGCTTCCCGTGTAATAACAGTTGGTTATTGTTTTTGTGTTTCTGCCTGCAATTGCGCCGACATAAACATAGGCATCGCCTGAGTTATAGGAAGCAGAAGCCGACACGATTCCGTCAACTATCCCGAGATTTTTAATCGTGCCCTTGTTATATCCAAAAAGACCGGCATATATGGTAGAGCCGGACTCAATATTCATATAAAGATTCTTAATAACGTGGTTTTCGCCGTCAAAAGTACCGTTGAAAACGGAGGTTGATGAGCCGATGGGAGTGAATCCTGCGCCGTTGTTGTAAAAATCACCGCCGTATTGAAAATCCGAATCTTCAAATTCGATATCCGCAATCAACTTGAAACTTGCATTTAAATAGTTGCGCACGTTGTTAAGTTGCGTTTTTGTAGCGATAAGGTAAGGGTTTTCTGCCGTACCGTCGCCGCCTGCGAATTCGGTCGTAACCGCAAAAACCGATAACGAACCCATAGGCAAAACCGAAACAACCATTACCGCAACTAGCAACATCGCAAATAACTTTTGTATTTTCTTGCTGAATTTCATAAAAGCCTCCTAAAAAGGTTTAAAAATAAAACAAATCTATTTATTTCAATATATCATATACTTTGTTAAATTTCAAGGCGTTTCAAAATAGTTTGCTTGGCAAGCATTAAAGAAAACGTTTCGCTTTTTTGTATATCATACAAATAAAAACTCGTAGGGACGGTAAGTCCCTACAAAGAGGTGCTGCTTGTTTCATATCGTTTACGGATAAGCGTTATTTTTAATTCAAACAACGCAAAAAATCTGCCCGAAATAATCCGAGCAGATTTTTTGTTACGTAATTCTTAAATTTTATAAGTGCCGAAGCAAGCGCGTTTAACCAACAAATAATCGACAGAGTTGATAAGATTGTCGGAGTTAATATCTCCTGCCAATGTCATCGCTTCGGTCAATGTGTACGTCCCAAACGCTGAACGTTTGATGAGCAAATAATCTACCGAGTCAATTTTGCCGTC
>JAGBUH010000034.1 GCA_017630915.1 Clostridia bacterium | reverse complement strand
TGGTCAAGTAAATAATCGCGCAATAAAATAGGAGCAATTATCCGTACTGCTCTATTACTATCAAGTTTTATCTCTTCTAAACGATTCAATATATTTTCATAGGTAGTATATTGCTTTGCTGTTTTGATTAGAAACTCTTTAATTTCGTCAAACTCCAACCGCCTATAGTCAGCAACATATGCAGATGCAATTCTCTTGGCTATGGTTATGTTGGGTATTTGTTCGACAAATTTAATAAATTCCATAATTCGTCACCTCATAATGTTTATAACACAAAAAGTGTTTTTGTCAAAATACAATCACTGATAAAACTGGCGCTGTATCTTTACGGGCACAACCTATAAGAGGTTGTCCGTCTTTTGTTAATTCAACATTTCATTCAAATCGTAAGGCGTATTTTGATATACGAAATAATTAAGCCAGTTCGCGTACAAAAGATGTGCATGCGCCTTCCAAGTCATCATCGGCTCTTGCGTCGGGTCGTCGTCGGGAAAGTAGTGCTTGGGTATTTCGGGGTTGATGCCCTTTAATACGTCGCGTTCGTATTCATTTTTGAGTGTGTCAATATCATATTCGCAGTGTCCGGTAACAAAAACTTCGCGTCCGTTTTTGTTGGCAACCATATAAACGCCTGCCTCATCGGATTCGGCAAGGATAAGAAGGTCGTCAACCTTTTCGATGTCTTCACGCTTAACGCCCGAATATCTTGAATGAGGCGCAGAAAATTCCTTGTTGAAACCGCGTACCAAGGGGTATTCGGGAATTAAATTCGTGTGCCTAAACACACCCGAAACCTTTTTATCAAGCGCGATTTTATTTATACCGTGATTGATGTAAAGCCCTGCATAAGCGCCCCAGCAAACATACATCGTCGAATATACGTTCTTCTTCGCCCAAGCAACGACCTCGCAAAGCTCGTCCCAATAATCAACGTCGTTAAAATCAAGCAACTCAACGGGTGCGCCCGTTATGATAAGACCGTCAAACTTTTCGTTCTTAATCTCATCAAAAGTCTTGTAAAAGGTTTCAAGATGTTCTTCCGATGTGTTTTTTGAACGGTGAGATACGGTTTTTAGCAAGGTAATGTCGATTTGAAGCGGAGTGTTTGAAAGCAATCTCAAAAACTGTGTTTCGGTTACTATCTTTGTCGGCATCAAATTCATAATCGCGATTTTAAGAGGACGGATGTCCTGCTTAACCGCACGTGCCTCGTCCATGACGAATATATTTTCATTTATCAACGCCTCTGCGGCAGGTAATGACATAGGTATCTTAATCGGCATCATAAACTCCAATGATTATAATTACAAATATTATAACAAACAAATCCTTTTTATTCAATAGTTTTTTTCGTCAAACTGTGGAAAATAGGGAAGTTATGTGATATAATTATCAAACGGAGGGGATATGTTATGAACGCAAAAGTCTATCATCTTGACGAAAACAATCGAATAGATGCCGTTAATGAGTGTGTTGATGTGCTGAAAAACGGCGGACTTGCCGTGTTTCCTACCGAAACAGTTTACGGAATCGGCGCCGATGCATTTAACGAACAGGCAATTAAGGAACTTTATACTAAAAAACAACGCCCCCTCGATAAACCTCTCCTTATGCATATTTCGGGTATCGAAATGGCGGAAGAGATCGCCGTTTTGGACGATAACGCGCGCGAATTGATCAAGCGTTTCACCCCCGGCCCGTTGACTTTGGTTGTTAAGGCGAAAGACGTACTGCCGAAAGTTGCCCTTTCGGGCGGTGATACGGTTGGGTTACGATTCCCGTCGGATAGAACCTTTTTGTCAATTTCGAAAGAATTCGGCAAACCGATTGCCGCCACAAGCGCTAATATATCGGGATTTCAAAGTGCAAAGAGCGTGACCGACTTGGATTCTGTTAAGGAGATCGCCGAAGTAATTATTACCGACGGTAATTCCGAACTCGGTTTGGAATCTACTATTGTTTCGCTTGTCGGTAATAGAGCAAAAATACTGCGTCTCGGTTCGTTTCCGAAGGAAAAAATCGAGGAGGTACTCGGTTTATGCGATTGATCGGTCTTTGCGGCAGAAGCGGAAGCGGAAAAGGTCTTTTTTCGTCAGTTGCCTCGAAAAACGGATTCAAGGTAATTGACTGCGATGCCGTCTATAAAGAACTCGTGTCAAAACCGTCGGACTGCCTTTTGGAGATTGCTGACAATTTCGGCATAGAGGTGATAAAAGATAACGCCCTCAACCGCCGTTATCTCGCGCCGATTGTTTTTGCCGATAAAGAAAAGTTGAATCTTTTAAACGAAATTACTCATAAACACATAATTGTTGAGGTGCAACGCATACTTTCGCAATATGATGAAAACGAAATAGTTGTTATAGACGCCCCGACACTTTTTGAAAGCGGAATCGACTCGATGTGCGACCTGATCGTCGGAATTATCGCCCCCGATGACGTTTGTATCGAGCGAATTACCGCACGCGACGGTATAACTGAGGAAGAAGCACGCTCACGCCTATCAAATCAGCCCACAATCGACTTTATTGCGGAAAACAGCGACTGTATCATCTATAACGATTCCTCGATAGAAACGTTCGAAAAAGCCATTTTAGACCTTATTGAAAATGTCAAGGAGAATTTGACTTGAAAAAATCAATTACGGTTTTTGTAATATTTATAATTGTCTTATCGTTGTTGGCTTTTGTATCGTTCAAAGCCGTCGATATGATAAGAGAGTATCTTTATCCGCGAGAATTTGAAACCTTTGTTATTAAATATTCGCAAGAGTTTGATGTTCCCGAAGCATTGATTTATTCTGTGATACTCGCGGAAAGTAATTTCGACCCCGATGCAAAATCACACGTGGGCGCAATCGGGTTGATGCAACTTATGCCCGATACACTCGACTGGCTGTCGCGTCTGCTTGGCGAAACTGCGCCGACGGGTGATATTGCCGATCCGGAAACGAATATCAAATACGGAACTTATTATCTTCGTCACCTTATGGACCGTTTCGATTCGTGGGATACCGCGATAGCCGCGTATAATGCAGGTCACGGCAGGGTCACAAACTGGTTGACCGATTCGCGCTATTCCGATGACGGTGTTAATTTGAAATATATCCCATTGGAAGAAACACGAAATTATGTAAACCGAGTCAATGATAATTTTAATGAATATAAAAAAATATACTATAACGGAGATGCTTAAAAATGCAAAGACAAGATGCCGAAAAACTCGAATTGAAGAAACCCTATTCGATTCCCACCAATGAAGCCGAATTTCAAAAGGTCGAAGCGTTTATAAAGGGTTATCGACACTTTATCGATAACGCGAAAACCGAACGTACCGCTGTCAATTATACCGAGGGCGAAGCACTCGCGAACGGTTTTAAACCCTAC
Source organism: Clostridia bacterium (assembly GCA_017630915.1). GTDB lineage: Bacteria > Bacillota > Clostridia > Oscillospirales > CAG-382 > Coliplasma. The sequence goes on along the minus strand of JAGBUH010000034.1, from coordinate 3,486 downwards.
ACCTTCGGTCAAAAACTCAAAACGGGCGATAGAATATGTTATGTAAACCACGAAAAGAGCGTTTTCTTTGCTGTTATCGGTAAAAAACCTCTTGATGAAGGTTGCCGTATTATCGCTTCTCACATAGATTCTCCCCGTCTTGACCTCAAACCCCAACCGCTTTATGAAAACAGCGGTATCGCATATTTCAAAACCCATTATTACGGCGGTATTAAGAAATATCAATGGACAGCTATTCCGCTTGAACTTCACGGGGTTGTCTATCGTGCAGACGGCACTCGCGTTGATATCAACATCGGCGCGGATGCAAATGACCCCGTATTCTATATCAGCGACCTTATGCCCCATATCGGTAAAGACCAAATGAGCAAGGTTGCCTCAGAATTTGTCCCCGGTGAAAGTTTGAATCTCATTAACGGTTCGCTTCCCATCGACGAAGACGGCGGTGTCAAACTCAAAGTGCTATCTATCCTTAATGAGAAATACGGTATCACCGAACGTGACCTTATCACCGCGGAACTCACCGCAGTTCCTGCAATTATGTCGCGCGAAGTCGGTTTTGACCGTGCGTTAATTTCTGCATACGGTCACGACGACAGAATCTGTGCATATCCTTCCTTGCGCGCACTTATTGACGGTGATGTTCCCGAACACACTTCTATCGTAATGCTTGCCGATAAAGAAGAAATCGGTTCTTACGGCGTTTCCGGTCTGTTTAGCGAAACCTACGTTGATTTCATACATTCTCTCTGCGATGCAACGGGTGCTGACTTCTATGCTTGCAAACGCGGTAGCGTCTGCCTCTCCGCAGACGTCGGTGGCGCGTACGATCCCTGCTATGCCGATGCTTATGAAGCATTGAACTCCGCTTATCTCCATAAAGGTGTCGTAATCAGCAAATACACCGGTAACCGTGGTAAAGGCGGCTGCTCCGATGCATCTGCCGAAACAATATCCAAAGTAACGAGAATATTCGACGAAGAAGGTGTCGTATGGCAAGTAGGAGAATACGGTAAAGTTGACCAAGGCGGTGCAGGTACCGTTGCGGCTGATATTGCACACTACGGTATCGAAGTTATCGATTGCGGCGTTCCGTTGTTCTCGATGCACTCGGTAAACGAACTTGCTTCTAAATACGATATCTACGAAATGTATAAAGCATCTACCGCTTTCTTTAAAAGCTAATTGCATATAACGGTAAAAAGGTTTTCGGAACATATCCGAAAACCTTTTTTTATTTAATTTCATATTATATATCAGGGAGTGAAAAATATGAAAAAAGTAATTGTCCTCTCGTCGATAACCTATGCACTTAAAGCACAGGAATTGCTTAAAAATAACGGCGTATATTCAAATATAACACGTTCAAAAGCGGTAAAAAATATTCGCGGTTGCGGATACGGTGTCAGTTTCGATTCTGCCTTGTTTGAAAAATCGCAATCGCTTTTGATAAATTCGGGAATCCCGATAATAGGGAGTACGGATGAAAAATGATATATTTTGATAACGCCGCTACCTCTATGCCAAAACCCCACGCGGTAATATCTGCCATGTCGGAGGCATTTAAAAGTTGCGGAAATTCGGGAAGAAGCGGTCATAAATATGCGCTTACAGCGGCACAGACGGTTTATGAATGTCGAAAAAAACTTGCGATGATGTTTAATACACGGCCCGAATGTGTGATTTTTACCGCTTCTGCAACAGAGGCTTTGAATATTGCTATAAAGGGCACAAACCGTATTGGCGGTGTCACTCTCGTTTCGTCTATGGAACACAATTCGGTTATGCGCCCGATAAATACACTTCGAAAAAACGGCGAAACAGTTTTGCGTCAATTCCTTGTTGATGTAAACAGCGATGATATAACCTGCGATAATTTTTCGTCCGTTTCTCGTTCTGCGACTAATGTTGTGATTACGCACGCGTCAAACGTTTGCGGAAGAATATTGCCTATAAAAAAATTCCGTTCTTTGCTTTCGGATGATGTGGTCTTTATCCTTGATGCATCGCAAACGGCAGGGCATATTGCGATAGATATTGTCGAACTTGGGGTTGACATAATGTGTATACCTGCTCATAAAGGCTTGTTCGGACCAATGGGAGTCGGCGCGCTGATAATCAATCCTTATAGCGACGTAATCATCGAACCGTTAATTGAAGGCGGTACGGGGACAAATTCTAAAACATTCGAAATGCCTGAAAATTATCCCGAAAAACTTGAAGCCGGAACACTTAACGTTTGCGGCATTGCTGGACTTTCTGCTGCTTTGGATGATGTCGAATTTAATGATAAGGAAATGGATTTGTTTAAATATCTTGTTATGTCATTGAATGATATGGTTGACATAATATTATATGGTACGCCTGTTAAAAACAATTGGAACGATTATGTTCCTGTTTTGCTTTTTAATAAAAAAGGGTTTGATTGCGAAACGTTGTGCGAACTTTTAGCAGAAAAGGGTTTTGCATTGCGCGCAGGTTTCCATTGTGCACCTAATGCTCACATGACGTTAGGCACTTATGAAATCGGCGGTGTAAGACTTTCGCTTTCAAAAAAAAATAACCGCCGAGAAATCGACCGTTTTTTGAATGTACTCGATTCAATCAAGGCATAAAAATAACCCTTGGTTGCATAATCTATGTTACAACCAAGGGTTATTTATTTTCGATCTTGATATCCAACATCATTGGTTAACCTCTCTTTCATTGATTTGTACCTATCCTTCGTAATGTGTCCTCCATTCTATGCCGAAATATTTTATGTTTCATAGGTGAAACTACCGTTGGCATTTGATGAATTTGCAATCGAAGTATTTGGTACCGATTCCGTTTTTATTAGGAATCTTGATATGAAACCGTTCTCTGCTCGTATTCTATACTCTCACACTCTCGAATTTGAAAGTAGTTATCATCTCGTTCTCTTTGACTTGACTATTTTGTTTTTGGATTTTAACTGTACATTGGACTCACCCTTTCCTTGGCTTTATAATACCATAAGTAAACCCCTATTTCAATACGCGATATATACAAAGTTCACTAAATAAATTTATGCAAATGATATAAATGTGTCAATATGCACATTTTGAGTCTGTAATATCCTTGACAAACGGATATATAATTGCTATACTGACTATGTTGGGTACAAAAAACTCTCGGCAGAGTGAGGATAAACTCGTTCTTTACGCTCTTGAAATCATTTTTTGAATAAAATAAGTTCCTCTTTTAAAAGGGGAACTTATTTTCTTTATAAGGTATTTGATTTTTTATTATAGTTTCAAGGGCTTTGACGAAAAACTCGACTATCTTACATTTGTAAGTTGACGCTCGTTTTTTGTCAAAAATAACTTCGTTTATCTCACTCTGATATGGTTTGCGAGCTTGGTTTTATTCAATGTGCTTTGCGTTTTACCATATAAACTACCGCTTTGATGAAAAGGTTTACAACCAAAATCAAAATAGAAACAACTGCGGCATATTCAATCTGCG
>JAGBUH010000033.1 GCA_017630915.1 Clostridia bacterium | reverse complement strand
TCTTCACCAACCGAATACATGGTTTTAGGTTTTTTCGAAACTTCAATTGCTGTTGCGCCAACCAACACGTCGAATGTTGTTGTGAGGTCATTATATTTAATAGTTATGGTTTGTTTGCCGACAACCAAAGCGTTATATCCCGAAACGGTGTAATCGGTAATTTCCACTTCGGAACCGTCACGGTATATACCCATTACAACCAAGCCTGTTAGGTCAAGACTTTCGCGGAGGTTGTAAATAATTTTGTTGGGAAGCGACGCAATATATATTTCCTGCGGTGCACTCATATCAAAAACTTCAACGGTTAAGGTCTTTGAGTAGGTATTACCTGTCGGAGAAGTCCACTTTACGATTATGTTTTGAGTTCCCTCAATACTACTGTCAAATCCGCTTATTGTATAATCGGTAACGGTTTTATATGTTCCGTCGTTATATTTAACACGAACGATCAGTCCCGTTGTGTCAAATTCATCACCAAGAGCATATTGCGTCTTGTTAGGAAGCGAGGAGATTTCAATTCCGCTTATGCCTATTACATTAACGGTAAAACCATACGAAACGCCGCTTTCGGCAGTTGCGGTAACAACCGTTGTACCCGAATAACGACCGAGAATTTCGTGTCCGTCAATCGTAACGTTGCTGTTACTTGCGGTTAATGTTATGCTGTCATTAGCGTCTTCGGGGAATACTTCAAATTCAGCAGTATATGTGTCGCCGAGATAAAGATTAACACTCGAAACACCGTCTTTTAATATAAGCCCTTCGGTGGGGATAGAAGGAGGGGCAGGAAAAATAGGTTGATCAGAAACGGCGTTGGTGATTTGGATAACTCTATCGGTGTTGTTAAGTATCCAACCGGTAACGGTGGTACCCGAAGAGGTCTTATAGGTTGCCTTCAATCTACCGTTGGAAGCGATTTCGGTAACTTCGAACAAGGTAAATCTGGGCATGTTGGTTTTAACAGTGGTGCTGGTAGCGAATTCATAAACATATTTAACTGCGTTAGAGATATAAAGACCTGCGGTGGGGTTAGCGCCGCTGTAATCAATTTTCATAACGGAGCTGTCGGTCTTGTAAGGAAGATGTCCGTATCCGTCGATCGAAGAAGATGAAAGGGCATACTTCTTGAAGTATACACCGCCGCCAGCGGGTTCAACACCTGCCGCGTCGCTGGTGTTACCTTCAACGGTGTAAACGTAAGAACTGTCGGAATAAACGACCATACCGATGTGCGCTGCGCTGCGGAAGAAAATAAGGTCGCCGGGTTGGGGCTTGTAAGAACCGCCGTAATATTGCGAATTCTTCCAGATACCTGCGGATTTAAGGTTGTTTACCCAGTGGCCGCAACCAACTTCACGCCAGATATATTCAGGATCGCCTTTGTGGTAACGGCAAAGGGTTTGATAAGTACCGCCGGAACCGTGGTCGGTTTGATATGCTTGGTAAAGTGCCCAAGAACAGAAGGATGCACACCATTCATAAGTGTAGCCGCCAGTGTAAGTACTACCCATGTTATAGTTAAATTCGGTATAGTTACCGTTACTGCTGGAAATACCGTCCATATCGCTGGTGCTTGCACCTTCGTGGTAACCAAGTTGCGAAAGCGCGAGTGCCAACGTATCGGTAGCACCGTCGCCGGTAAGCGGAATTTTTGTAAAGTGTTGGTAGTATTTACCACCTTGGTAAGATGATGACGGACCGTTAGCTGCAGTTCTGTATGTAGCGGTTTCGGGTTTGGGAACTTCTTGTTCTGCTTCGGAAGATTCATCGGATACATCGGAAGATTCGTCATCAAACGAAGTGTCATCGGAGGCGGTATCGTCGGAAGAAACGTCGTCGGAAATTTCGGGTTCTGAAATATCAGGTTCTGATACGTCGGGATCTTCGGTAGGTTCGCCAATGCTCGATTGCTTAACGATAAGGATACTGTCGGCAACAGCACGTTGAGATTGTTGGGTATAACCTGCGGAACCTGTTCCTGCCTTGTTTTTAACGTACATACCGCTCGATCCGCCGCCGTCCATACGGATAACGTTGGTACAACCTTGCGAAATAAAGTAGTCCGCTGCGTCGCGCAAAGTCAAAGAGCCGTCAGTACCGGTTGCCGCGCCTTCGGTGGTGAGGAAGATATAAGTGCCATCGGGTTTTTGTCCGAATACGGTTTGACGGAGTTGCATGGTAACGCCGTGACCGCCGATTTCGGATTGAATACGGGTTTGGTCAACGCCGTTCTTAACAAGCCAACCTACGTTGGTGATAGTGCTGAGCGCATTTTCCATAGCAGGTCTTGCAGCAGCATTGGTTTCGTTTACCTGAATGGAAATATCGTCGCCCGCTTTGAGGTTTTTAAGCGAGGTTGCGAAGTTAGAAGAGGATTTTACATAAAGAACGAATTTATCAGATTGGATATT
>JAGBUH010000032.1 GCA_017630915.1 Clostridia bacterium | reverse complement strand
TTGCAGGAACTTCACGTTCAATTGCAACATCTATAGCATAATTATCTGCGCCCGTTCTGGAATATGAGCCAAACTTAATCCATTTGTCGCCATCTATTGAATAATATGCAACGATATCGGGTTCGGTAACGCCTGCACCGATCTTGTCGCCACCGACGTTAACCATGATTTTATACAAATCATAAACTGTTTCGCCGTCGCCCAAAGGCATGATTATATCAAAATCACGAATGGTTTTGTCAAGAATCGTACCCACCCATCTCGAATCGTTATAATAAGGATCAGCAATATCCTCATCCGTCACCTTTATTCCATCGGTGAGTTCCGATTGATTTGTATCGGGATAACTTGCACTGGGTGCTAGCGTAGTTGTATAACCGTTATCTTTAACAAGATTATCTTTCGAACCGAATACGCGAATTTCGCTCGACCAGAAAAATGTCTTTTCGTCTGTTGTGTTAATGTACGTAAGACGAACATATCTCGCGGTCAAATCCGCTTCGCCCGCTATAAGTTCGAATTCGCAATACGTCCACATTCCGTTTGCATATTCGTCGGTTATTTTTGCATAACCGATTTCTTCAAACGTCTTGCCGTCTTTCGAAATTTCAACCTTTACTTGATGGTTTTCGGGATTTTTAATTCCCCACGATTCGTTGCCGTACATATCTATACGTATAGCTTTTATTGTCGAGAAACATTCAAGGTCAATTGTTGTAGTTATTTGAGATCCTACATAGCAACCGTTTGCACCGTCGTTTCCGTCTACTGCCAATATGCCGTCGGTATATTTCCCAATCGAAGTGCCGTCTGTCTTTATATCCGTCCATTTTTCGTTATTATAAAGCTGTTGGCTGTCAACAGTATACGGTTTGTTCAACGCCACATTGTCGTATTGGATTCCGTTTTCTTCGTATATCAAAGCAGGGTTTGTTGTTGCCGAACCAAAAACACGGATTTCACTAAGCCAAATATACTTTTTCTCGATGATTGTATTTGTGAAAGTAAAACGAACATACTTGGCTACAAGTTTATCGCTTTCGTCTTCAAGAGAAAACTCGCGGAATTTCCATTCACCATCTGCAACCTCATCCGACATGGTTGCGACGCCAACGTCAGTGAAAGTAACGCCGTTATTAGAAACCGCAATTTTTACTTCCAACGAAGCGGGATCTGCAATACCCCACGTTCCGCCGAAAGCATCGGTTTTAAAGGCTTTAATATTATAATAGCCGTTGAGATCAACCGTTACGTCAACCGAGGTACCCTCATAGCAACCAATGGCTGTGTCAGCACCGTTGTGTGCCAAAACTCCATCGGTATACTTTCCAATGGGATTGCCGTTAGAATTCGTGTCGGTCCTATTGCCGCTGTATGGAGCACCGTTTACAACATAACTCTTGCCGAGGGCAACATTGTTATATTTCACTCCGTCTTTTTCGTAAGTGGAAGACGTAGACACAATAGTTATCGTGTCGCTCAATCCGCTTTCGGTTGTAACCGTAATTTGTGCTATTCCTTCTTTACGTAATGTTATACGTCCGTTTGAATCAACAGATACTACATTGCTGTCGCTGGACGACCATACTAACGCATCGTATAGGTGGTTTGCCGGAGATATTTGGGGCGATAATTGATACGATTTTCCGACATAATCAACAAATAAATTACCGTTTGTTATTTCGATTGATTCAGCAGGTACCAATCCTAAATCGTAGTTGTATGTGTAAATATCTCCGTTGGAAAGTTCGGAAAGGTAAAAGTTTAAATATCTATTTGTTATACGTTTTTCATTTATGACAAAGGTATGTCTTCCTGCACCGTTGTTTATAGTTACAGACAAATCCGACAACAAAACATCGGTTTGTGTGTCTTTTTCTTGTATTGCAATATCAAGAGCGCCTTGTTCGCAGGATGCAAGATTATATACAACGGTGAAATGATAATCGTCGCCAACACGTGTATACGACTCCACAAAGACATAATCTTCGTTGATGTTCCAATAAACATCAGACGTGCAATTTCCAAGCCACAAGTTATTCCAACTAGCCGGTTGCGACTTCGCTTCGCAATATATACTAACCAGGCTGTTACAGTTGTTGAAGGCCGTTTCTCCCATTACAACTACGGAATCGGGTATAGTAATGCTCGATAAACTATAACACTCAAGAAAAACATTCTTATCTATTTGTTCTACGGAGTCGGGAATACTAACATTGGATAGAGAAAAACAACTCCAAAACGCCTGACTTCTTATCATTTTAAGAGAACTAGGAAGAGTGATGGTTTTTAAATTTACACAATCTTCAAATGCAGAAATACCAATGGAAATAATCGAATCGGGGATATTAAAATTAATAATAGATGAACGCGTTGCAAATGCGTAATCTCCTATGGCAATTACTGATCCATCGTTTGGAATAACGCTATCGTTACATCCGGCTATAATTGTTTTTGTTTTTCTGTCAATAATGCAGTTATTGACACTGTAGAATACTTCGTTATTTTCATCTACCGATAAAGACACGATATTATCGCAAACCAACGCTCTATATCCGATTGCTGTTATGGATTCCGGGATTTTCAAACTAATTTCGCCTTTGAAATACCTTTGAAATGCACTCGGTCCGATTTCTTTGACCGGCAAGCCATTGTAACGAGAAGGAATATCAATATTCGTTGCAGAACCGTCGCATCCCGAAACTATATAGTAAGAATCATCTTCACTCAACGTATATATTAATCCTTGCGTGTCGGGTTCGCTGTAATCAGAATCTGCAAATTTAGGTCGTATTACTCCCCAAAAATCCAACGATGTATACGAACGACGGCCGAGTTTCGCCACACTAGTGCCTGAACCGTCTTCGCGATTATTTTCAAGGGTGGTCATTCCGGTTGCGTCAGCCGATACTATCAAACCTATATGTCCGTATTCACCATAGTCAAATAGTGCGATATCGCCCGCTCGTGCAGTAAAACCAGAATAATATTGGATTTTTGTCCAACCAATAGGAACTTTGCTTCCGCTATACGAATCGTATATATAGTGGTTAGCATTACCTTTACGAGGCGTTTCCCCGAGAAAGTCGTAATAATACTTTATTAAATCTACACACTGAGCACCATAGACACCGTCATAATCCAAATATTGCCCTTCTTTTTCGTATATCCATGCTACTGCTTCCGCTTGGGTAACATTAGTTGCAGGAGTGTTTTCAGGAGCCTCTACCTTACCCGCAACAATGTCTTCCTTCAATTCTTGCATACAAATTTCAATATACATATCGTATGTATAGGAAATACAATTCGACACAGCAGTTTGAACCAATTTCTTTTCGTCACTCTTCGCCATCTTTAAAGCGCTCTCAAGTGTCGTTCTAATAGCTGCAATATAGGAAGAATATATGAATTCATATTCGGAGATTGTTGTTGGATCAACCGAATCGCCGAGCAGAAAGTCGGTTTTATAATCCATAACCGCTATTTCTAATTCGGTTACATAGGTGCTCAAATAAGTTGTTTGAACAATGTCATCCGCCATTGCTCCCTGATATATATAATCGGTAAACACAGAAACTATGAGTTTACCTAATGCCGTTGCAATTGCGCCAGGAAGAATGGTGTCATTAGCAATACCGTTAATCGTGGCTTTGATAGCCTCCGAAATAAGTTCAATAGACTTATCAATGCAATAATGTTCAAACACGTGTTTGACAATATCTTTGTGCATATCTTCAAGCAAAATAACTAAAGCATCTGCCAAACTACTATTTTCAGGCAACGCATTTAAGAGGCGGTAAATAGCCTCCTCTTGAATCTCTTGCATCTCAATAACACCAACGATAATCTGCCAATACTCTATGCCTGTGCCTACAATCTTCATAAGGTCGTCGGAATTTTTAAACAATTCGTCAACCAATTCATCAATATCCTCATCGGACAAATGCTTTGATGCGGCTTTTAGATCATTTATGAGATCGACTTTACCCGCTGTGGTAGTCGTGGTATAGAGGTTCTTCATATGCTTGAAGTTGTCAGAAACTTCACTTGCAGCCGAAGACATAGCTGTGTTAGTATTGCAGATGTTCTTCATAAGAAGTTCGCTTGAATCTGACATCATAATCTCTTTGGTGGATTGAGTCAAGCCAAATCCGGCGAGAACTTCCCTACCCAATATACTAATACCATTTTTAAGCGAATACATATACGAAGCTATGAAATCGTCTACGTCATTATAGCTATCGAGAACATCATTGTACGTGTCTTTCAGGATCCTTACGTAGACACTCTCACCATACGGAGACAAATATTGAGGGTATAGTGTAAACAATTGATTATAGGTTACACCATATTCGGAATAATACTTGTCACTTGCTGCACTCGCTGACATTGTTACTGATGAAATTGGCACATATGTAACAATCATTAGAACCGCCAATATCAACATTACGCTACGCTTGATCATTTTCATTTTTCCATCCTCTTTCTGTGTGCATGAGCAAATTAAATAACGAATTACTAGTATTAGAAACAATTGACACTTGAATCATCTAATATTGCAAAATCATTCTACATATAAAACGTTCTTTTTAAATTATAACAAAAGTCATCCCTTTTGATAGCCATTTTACCATGTAACATTGGTATTATATAATAGAACATTCGAAAAAGCAATAAAAAAAGGAAAAATATAGGAATTGATTTCAAAATTGTTCTTTGACTTAAATTTGGTTGTTCCTTATCAAAAAAACAATAAACAACATTTAACTTTGCCAAATATACTCGTTGTTCGATTCGCGAAAAAACAAAAATCAAGCTTCCATTTTTAGAGGAAGCTTGATTTATTTTATGTTAAATTAACCCACGATTCTACCGTTTGCATTGAAGGTATAGGTTGTTTCAACGAGCAAGCCGTTTGCGTTATAGACGTAGAAGTCTTGGTTGGTTACCAACTTACCGCCTGCTTGCGAGAAGTAGTAATATCCGTCAACGTAGATAAGTCCCTTTTCAACGCCGTTACCGTTTTCGTAGTAGTAAAGTTCGCCGTTCTTTTCTACGATTCCGTCAAGCATCTTGCCGTCGTTTCCGAATTCATACATTCCTGCGGGTAGGTCGCAGTTGGTATTCCATGCATAGAAATATTC
>JAGBUH010000005.1 GCA_017630915.1 Clostridia bacterium | reverse complement strand
GACGAATTTAAGGATATTTGTTCTTATACCCATTGTAAAACGATGCAATTTGTGTCGGAAAACCCAATCAACCTCAACCTCGACGGCGACATATATCCGATGAAAAACCCGACGATTGAAATTTTACATAAACGAATAAAATTGATTCTTCCGAAAGAGATTTATTAAAAAGAATAATAGGTACAATAATGCTCAATAAATATATATCAAAATACAAAGCCAACTTTGATTTTGATCTTTCTCATCAGTTGATTCAAGAAGTTGGTGGAATAAAAATTAAAATAGATGTTATGGAGTATTCCGACTGTCTAAATCGACGTCAAAAAGCCGATATACTGCTCGAAAAAAATGGGAACACATACAAATGCGAGTGTATTGATGTTCATGATTGGGACAATATGTTCTATCCCTTAACGCTAAACAATACCGATTATTTATGTTTCAGAAAAACGCTTTACGGATTCACTCTCATAAATACCGATACATTAACCGAAGAATTTGACTACTTCCCCGAAAATGTAATAAATGATGACGAATCTTTTATTATCACAGAGGCAATGTCGTTTTACGATATTATTGTATTCATCGGGTGTTACTGGGCGGATTCTTATTCGTATTATGCATACGATAATACTCGACATTTATTCCTTAACCTATCAAAAGAGTTTCACATAAGCGCTGATGACGGAAGCGCCATAATTGACAAAGATAAACTTATTTTAACAAGCGAAGATTCCCAAATATCAATAACCGACGAAAACCTTAACCGTCTTATAACAGAAAAAGGCGTTTCTAATTTCTGATTCATAACAAACAGCCGTGCAAATAATTATTGCACGGCTATCTTCTCGTATATTCAAATTTCGGTTTTTCGCCCGATAGATAAAGTTTTATTACCTCTTCCATTTTCTTTTCGGACTCGTCGGTGAACATCAAAGTCAGCATTCCGACTCCGCATTTTTTGAGTTCTCTTTTTCTGTCCAATCGATATGCGGGAAGCGAATTATAAATCGTATTTGTGTGATTATTTCCGCTTATTATCGGGAATTTCGCGCCCGTGCGGTCGGTCAGCACTGCATAACATTTTTCCTTGTTTTTACAGGGCATTAAATTCTTGATTATGCAGGTACGGGTATGCATAAGCGGGGTTCTTCCGTAGCCGATATATTCAAGCGCGCATTTAGAAAAACGAACGAATTTTCCGTCGGTTTCGGGGGATAACATCACCGAAGAAAGCGAATATTTTTCAAGAAACGCAACCGTTTCGCGATTGATCACGTTAAAAGCATAATCGCCGTGAAGATACATATTTTCGCAAAGCGTTATGTGGTTAAGCGACGAAATCGTCGCGTTTTTTATGCCCGATTTCTTGGCGTTTTCGAGTTGTTTTTTAACATGGTCGAGTTCGCTGACGAAAATATTTCTCGGCATAATAACCGACACTTTTTCGGCATATTTAAGCACGCGTTTATCCGAACACATTGCAAGCGGAACGTCGATTCTTGCCGCAATCGGCGCGTATTTTCCGAAAAAGTCATCCGACGGCAAATTCCCCTCGAAGCGAAGCACAAAACCCTTTTGTTTGCTCGGGTGAAGTGTTTTTTCTTCGTCGCGTTCGGGTATAATACATTCTGTTGGGACTGTAATTTTTTCCCTCTCATCGCGTTTTTTCACGGCAATCGGGCGGACTGACGTCTTTTCGGTGATACGTTTATCGTCTTCGCGACGTATTCCGAACATATTTTTGTCTATTTTCGAAACGAAATAACCGTCGGTAAAACCGCTTCGCGAAAAGATATTCGCAAGGTATTTTATTTCCTCTCCCGTCGCGTTCCTATTTTCATCAATCAACTTGCGGTAAACCGAAGTTACCGCGCCGACGTATTCGGGGCTTTTCATTCTGCCCTCGATTTTAAGCGCGGTCACGCCGATATCGGAAATTTCTTTGATATGAGGTGCCAAGCACATATCTTTAAGCGACAAGGGGTATTTATTTTCGTGTCTGTACGGCAGACGGCAGGGTTGGGCACATTCGCCCCTATTACCGCTTCTCGAACCGATAACCGAACTCATCAAACAGCCGCCGCTTTCGCTGACGCAAATCGCACCGTGAACAAAAATTTCGGTTTCAAGCCCCGTTTTGACGAACAAATCAATGTCCTCTTTCGGCAATTCACGTGCAAGTACGGCGCGGGTAAATCCCAACGATTTTAAATATTCGGCATCGAGATGTGAATGTATCCGCATTTGCGTACTCGCGTGGAGGGCAAGTTGAGGAAATTCGCGCCTTAACGTAACTGCAAGTCCCAAATCCTGAACAATTAAAGAATCGGGGTGAACATGCTCGGCAAGGAAAGATACGTATTCAAGCACCGATTTAAATTCTTTGTCATATATTAGAGTATTGAGCGTGATGTTCAGCGAAACGTTGGCGTTTCTGCAAATTTCACCCGCTTTGATAAGCGCGTTTCGGTCGAAGTTGGTCGCGTTTATACGCGCGTTAAAGTCGGATCCTCCGAGATAAACCTCGTCAGCGCCGGATGAAATCGCGCTTTTTAGTGCCTGCATACTTCCCGCAGGGGACAAAAGTTTGGGTTTGTTTGCCATATTAAAAGAGGTTCACCTCCGACATATCTTTTGTGTTAACGCCTAATTATAACCTCTATTTTAACTTTTGTCAATTTGTTTATATTTATATATATTACTACATATTGCGTATCTATTCTACTTACAACGGCATAAATTGCTATTGAAAAGCGCGTGCAAATGTGGTAAAATTAAGTGATTATCGTCATGCGGAGGTACAACATGATAGCCAACCCTACTTTTTTTGAAAACGAAGGCGGAAGACACAACGGTTACGACCTTTTTTCCCGTCTGCTTAAAGATAGAATAATTCTGCTTTTTAACGAGATTACCGACGACCTCGCGTGCAGTATTGTCGGTCAACTTCTCTTTTTGGAAGCGCAGGACCCCGACAAAGACATCACCATTTATATCAACTCCCCCGGCGGAAGCGTTTCGGCAGGTTTTGCGATTTACGACACCATGAGAAGCATCAAGTGTGACGTTTCCACCGTCTGTGTCGGCTCGGCTTGCAGTATGGGCGCGTTCCTTTTAGCCGCAGGTACAAAGGGCAAACGTTACGGTTTGGAAAACTGCGAGGTTATGCTTCACCAGGTTATCGGCACGGCAGGCGGTCAGGCATCTGACGTTATCATCGCGACCAATTTCGCAAAACGTACCAAAGACCGAATCAACCGTATTTTATCCGAAAACATCGGTCGTCCGATTAAAGAAATCAAAAACGACACCGAACGCGATAATTGGATGTTTGCCGAAGATGCTCTTGCATACGGCGTTATCGACGAAATAGTTAAGGCGAAGAAATAATTATGTTTGGTATTACCGCTTTAAAGGTTTTGATGATGATTGCCTACGGTTTGCCGGGGTATCTGTTAATCAAGGTCAAAGTTCTAAAAGAAGATTCTATAAAAGTATTCGCAAAGTTCCTTCTTTACGTCTGCCAACCCTGTCTTTCGATTTATTCATTGAGCGTTGCCGACTGCACACCGCGCCTTTTGCGCGATATGGGTATTTTCTTTGCGTTAACCCTTATCGGTCAGATACTCATTATCGGACTTTACAGTTTTCTCTTCAAGAAGAAAATGAAAAACGACGTTGCTCAAAAAATATGTGCCATGGCAGGCGCGTGCGGTAACGTTGGTTTTCTGGGCATACCCGTCTTGGAATATTTGATTCCCGAAAATCCCGAGGTTTTGGTTTATGCTTCGGCGTTTTCGATGTCGATGAACATTTTGGCTTGGACGGTCGGTCTGGTTATGATGACGGGCGACAGGAAATATATCAGTGCCAAAGCGATGTTTGCAAATCCTGCGACGATTTCTTTCTTGATTGCGTTTTCGCTTTTCGCTTTCAAGATCAAATTACCGAGCTTGGGCGCAGAATATATCGAAACGCTCGGCAGAATGTCAACCGTCGTATGTATGACAATCCTTGGCATGCGACTTGCCACAAAAAAATTGACGAGCATCTTTACAAATTACCGCATTTACATAGCCGCAACGTCGAAGCTTGTCATTTTCCCGATTATTATCGGACTGCTTTTCGCTTTTATCCCCGTCGGTCAGGACGTACGCTCGGCGGCGTTCATTTTGGGTTGTTGCCCTGCCGCAACGATGATTCAAAGTTTGGCGGAAACTCACGGCGGCGACAGCAAGACTGCCGCAGATATCGTTTTATCCACAAGTTTGATTTGTATTTTAACCATACCGATGATGTGGTCGGTATACAGTAATTTATTTCTATAATAACCTTTGAAATGGGGCGTTTTTCAATGCAAAAAACTGTTGCAATAATCTTCGGCGGAGAATCTTCGGAATATGAAGTCAGTTGTGTTTCGGCGGCTAACGTTGCCGACAATCTCGACAAAAATCTTTACAAAGCGCTGCTTGTCGGCATAACCAAAGACGGCAAGTGGTGGATATACAAGGGCGAAACCGACGATATGAGAAACCATATTTGGCACGAAAAACGCAGTTTTCTCACCCCTGCGGTTATCTCGCCTTGCAAAGCGCATCACGGCATACTTGCGCTCGACGGCGCAAACGGCACTTTCGAAATTGTACGTATCGACGTTGCTTTCCCCGTACTTCACGGCAAAAACGGTGAAGACGGCACTATGCAAGGTCTTTTGGAATTGGCAGGTATCCCCTACGTCGGCTGTGATACATATTCTTCCGCCGTTTCGATGGATAAAGCCGCAACAAAGACGATTTGCGCTAATGCGGGTATCCCCGTTGTGCCCTTTATTTCGGCGGTTAAGACCGATGATATTGACGAACTTATCGCGAGAAGCGAATCAAATTACGGCTATCCTGTTTTTGTCAAACCGGCAAATGCAGGAAGTTCGGTCGGTATCACCAAAGCGAAGAATAAAAACGAACTAAAATGCGGTATCGAACTTGCATTCAAGCACGACAGAAAGTTACTTATCGAGCCGAATACCGTCGGCAGAGAAATCGAAGTCGCGGTCTGCGGAAACGACAAGCCGTTTGCATCGGTTTGCGGAGAAATCATCTCGAACAGCGATTTTTACGATTACGAAACGAAATATATCGACAACCGCGCTCAATGCATCGCACCTGCGCTGATTGACGAGAAAATTTCCGACGAAATCCGCAAATATGCCGTTTCGGTATATAAAGCTCTCGATTGCAAGGGACTTTCGCGCGTGGACTTTTTCCTCACCGAAAACGGCCCGATGCTTAACGAAATCAACACTATCCCCGGTTTCACCCCGATTAGTATGTACCCGAAAATGATGGATTGCATCGGCATCGGTTATAGCGAACTTATCACAAAATTGCTCTTACTTGCCGAGGGGTACGAAGAATGAACCGACAAAACTCGCTTCCGATAGGCGTTTTTGATTCGGGCTTGGGCGGTCTTACCGCGATGTCCGAGTTGACCCGTCTGTTGCCTAACGAAAATATAATATATTTCGGTGACAGCGCACGTATTCCCTACGGCACAAAGTCGCCCGATGTTATCCGCAAATTCGCGCTTCAAGACACGAGATTTTTGCTTTCGAAAAACGTCAAAGCGATTCTTGTCGCTTGCGGAACGGTCAGTTCGAACTGTTTGAACGAAGTTGCAAAACTTTCGGGCGTACCCGTTGTCGGCGTTATCGACGCGGCGGCTAAAAGGGCGTCGCAAATCGCAAAAGACGGCAACGGAACGGTTGCCGTGCTCGGCACAAGCGCGACGGTTAATAGCAAAGCGTTTGAAAACGCGCTTATCAAATACGGCGTAAAAGACATTATTCAACAGGCGTGTCCGATGTTCGTTCCGTTGGTCGAAAATTGGCATCCCGATGTTGACGATATTGCAACCAACGCGATTGTTTCGGAATATCTTGCAGACATACGCGACAGAAAACCCGATGCCGTTATTTTGGGTTGCACCCATTATCCGCTTTTGGCGGAAATTATCAAGAAATATCTTCCCGTAAGTGTGCTTATCAGTTCGGGCGCGGAAGCGGCTAACGATTTGAAATCGCTTTTGGAAGAAAAGGGACTTTGTTCACACGACACAGGCAAGGTCGAATTTTACACAAGCGGCGGCGGTGAACTGTTCACCCAAAACGCTCACCGTTTTTTGGGCAGCGACATCAAAGCCGATGCCTCGCATATCGACAT
>JAGBUH010000031.1 GCA_017630915.1 Clostridia bacterium | reverse complement strand
GGGTCCACCCGTACCCATTCCGAACACGGCAGTTAAGCTCGTCTGTGCTGAAAATACTTGGCTGGAGACGGCCCGGGAAAATAGGTCGATGCTGACACTTTCAGTTGAGTTACCTCTGAAATAGGGGTAACTCAATTCAAAATTTAATATGCCTCTTTAGCTCAGTCGGTTAGAGCATCTGACTGTTAATCAGGGGGTCTTAGGTTCAAGTCCTAAAAGAGGCGCCAGAAAAAAGTCCTGTTCAAAAGAACAGGACTTTTTTCAACTAAATCCACCCTAACGGGTGGGTGAAATATTGCTTCGCAATGTGAAATTCTCGCTTCACTCGAGTGAAATCGCTGCGGCGGTGGGTGGATTTAATTTCATCTGCGTAGCAGATTTCATCCAAGCTTTGCTTGGATTTCACCGTGAGCATAAGCGAACGATTTCACTAACTCTTGCGCCTCTGCCGCTTTTATGCTATAATACACTTAAAGGTCGGTGAACTGTATGAAAGAAAAAACAAACAAAGGCGATGTGCTTATAACTTTGTGGATAATTTTTGGCGTTATTATTATTTTAGGCTTTTTTGTATTTTCTATGATAATTGGTGGAACTGCAGGTAGTGGGTATATAGATGGCGGTCGTTATTTTGTTTGTGAGCATTCTAATACCGTTGAGGTGTCCAATATGGTTTGGTATATAAGCCGTATTTGGGGTATTCTATTTTCGCTTTTTATTCCGCTAACACCAATAGGTGCTTTTATTATTTCAAATATTCAAGAAAAGATTGAACAAAGGAAAAATAGATCTGAATAAAGAAAATCAGCTTTTTAGACCGGTTCCATTTTAGCGTTAGTACTAACCAATCATCTAGACTCGAACTAACGACTTTAAATTAAAAATGTAATGTTCGTATTTTATGGTATTAAACACAAATAAATCCGTTTTCGTATGAAGACGGATTTTTGTTTGTTTCTTAAAGTATTTCGATTTTTATTGAAAAACTATACGTATTGTGCTAAAATGATTTGAAAGGGCGGTGATATAAATGAGTTGGACAGATGATTTGAAATTTAGCATTGATTTCGTATATAAAAGTGTAAGGAAACAATATCCCGACATTGAATTTTCTTGTTACGGCGGAAGATTTTATTGGTTTTTCTTGACAAGGCATTTTAAACAACTTTATCTCTACACAACAAATAACTGTCTTTTGTTCACTTCAAGCGGCGCGTATATTACCGAAATTCCTTTCGATAAAATTCGAAAATTATCTGTAAAACAAGGCTTGCTTATAAAATCATCGTACCATATTCGTTTTGTTGCTGATAAAAAATATCATTTTCTTGTCAAAAATTTAGACCATTTATCTACCAACTTAACCGGCAACTGTTTCGATAACGTAAACGGTTTTATTGATATGCTTAAATTAAGTGCTGAAAATAATTAGTTCGCAAAAATTATACAGATTAACAAGGCTTAAATATGAATACAAACAATAAAAATACATCTTTGAATGATAATACTGCGCTTTCCGTTGGTATAGATATAGGGACTACCACCGTTAGTGCGGTTGTTTATGATATTACCGATAAAAAACAAATCGAAGCATTTACCGTTCCGCATGATTCATATGTTTGTTCGGATATTTTTTCGACCCAAAGTGTTTCTAAAATCATGGATATAGCCGAAGAAATATTCAATCGTATTTTGAAGACCTATCCCAATATTTTCAGCATCGGCTTGTCTGGTCAGATGCACGGAATCGTTTACGTTGATTCTAACGGCAAATCTGTTTCTGACCTTATGAACTGGCAGGACAAACGCGCCGATATTCCGCTTGAAAACGGCACAACAACCTGCGAATTGATAGAAGAAATTACGGGTGAGCGTGTATCGGCAGGTTATGGTATTGCAACACATTATTATAACATGACACACGGATTAGTGCCTGATGAAGCGACTTCGTTTTGCAGTATTATGGATTTGTTTGGTATGAAGATATGCGGACTGAATAAGCCGTTGATTCATACCACGGTTGCGGCAAGCTTCGGCTTGTTTGACATTAAAAACGGTGCATTCAAATCCGAAAAACTAAAACTTCTTGGCATAGACGAAAGTTTTGTGCCCGTTGTTACAAGCGAAAGCTGTGTTATAGGTAAATGTAACGGGATACCCGTTTCCGTGGCGCTTGGAGATAACCAAGCATCGTTTTTGGGCTCCGTGAGCGAAAATGCGGACTCTATTCTTGTTAATATCGGAACGGGCTCACAGGTTTCTGCCGTTAGCGACTATCGGGAGTTAAGAGATGAAGTGGAATTGCGACCTTTTATTGAAGGAAAGTATCTCATCTGCGGTTCGGCTCTATGCGGCGGGTTTGCATATTCAATGGTCGAGAAGTTTTTCAGAAGTTACGCCGTTAGTGCAGGTATGAGCGATGAATCTCAATATGAAATTATCAATAAGTTGGCATACGACGCATACGAAAACGGCGAAAAGGGACTTGATGTTGATGTTTCGTTTTTGGGTAAAAGAAATGAACCCGACAAGAAGGGCTCGATAATTAATATTGATAGACAGAATTTCACTCCCTCGTCGCTCGTTCTCGGTGTACTTCGCGGAATGTGCAACGAACTGTACGACTTGTATGAATGCTTTGGTGAAAAGAAAACGCGCATGGTTGCATCGGGCGGTGCGGTGAAAAAGAATATTGTTCTTCAAAAACTCTTGTCTGAACGTTTCGGTATGACCGTGTCGATAAATAGCATCGATGAGGAAGCCGCAACGGGCACGGCACTGTTCTCCGCATGCGCGATAGGAAAGATTAAATATAAAAACGGTTTTTCGGAATTTGTGAATTGCTGTTGATATATATTATTTAAAAATCGTACTCACCGTCAAAGGTTAGCACCTTTGGCGGTGTACTTTTTTGATAAAATACAAACAGGAAAATATCGCATTTTGGATTAGTGAAAAAATTCAAATATCGTTCAAAAATAGTTGACAATTAAGAATAAATGAGATATTATGAATGTGTATAATTGCGCCTAAAACGGCTTTTGCTTAAAAGACATTTTTTACCTATATCGGTTATATGGTGAGGGAAATGAGAACATTTAATTTGTTTTTAAAACGAACGTTTGACATTTTTGTCAGTGTGTTTTTTATTCTGTTTATGATTGTAATCCCTGTTTTGATTGTCGTTCCGATTGTAATCAAACTTACATCAAAAGGACCTGCAATTTATACGCAAAAGAGAATCGGTAAAAACGGAAAGTCGTTCGTTATGTATAAATTCCGAACAATGATAACCGAGCAATACGATGCAAACGGTGTTGAAATTATGTCCGAAGACCGTATTACAAAGGTCGGAAGGATTTTAAGAAAAACAAGTCTTGATGAGGTGCCGCAACTGTTTAATGTATTGAATGGCACCATGTCGCTGATTGGCCCGCGTCCTATGTTGGATTATCAGGCATCGCGTTGTATCGGCGAAGAAAATCTTCGTTTTGAAATGCGTCCCGGTCTTACGGGTTTGGCGCAAATAAAGGGCCGTAACGATATTTGGTGGGAAGAACGTATTCAGTACGATATTGAGTATGTCAAAACTTTCACTTTTTGGTTGGATATTGTTATTCTTTTCAAGACGGTTCTTTTCGTGTTCAAAAAACAGGGAACTGACGTAAAACCCGAATATCGCGGTGTGAGCCGTTTTTCGAAGTTTTATGTGCCCGAAGAAAACGCAGAATCTGCTGAATCTGCGGATACCGATAAATGATAGACGTTAATTAAGGAGATCTGTATGAAAGCGCTCGTTGTGGCAGGCGGTATTTCGCAGGCGGCACTTATTCGGGAATTAAAATCGCGCGGAATCTATACTATACTTGCCGATAGAAATCCCAATGCGGTTGCAAGACCTTATGCAGATGCATTTTTTCCTGTGTCCACGTTGGACGAGGAGGGGATATATCAGCTTGCTTTAAATGAAAAGGTTGATATGGTTTTAACTGCTTGTGCCGATCAGGTTTTGCTGATTACGGCAAAAGTGTCGGAACGCCTTGGTCTGCCTTGTTATATTGATCATCATACGGCAACGTTGGTGTCCGATAAAAAATATATGAAGGATATCTTTGTTAAAAACGGCGTGCCGACCGCAAAGCACGTGGTTATGGGCACTTTTGATGAAGATAAAGTCAAAGGTTTTGAATTTCCGCTGATTGTCAAACCCGTGGATTCATATAGTTCACGCGGTGTAAGAAAAGTTCAAAACTTCGATGAAATGAAAAAGGCGTTTGATGAAGCTGTCGAGATTAGCCGCACCAAAACCGCTATCGTGGAAGAATTTTGTGTGGGTGAAGAACTAACTGTTGATGTTTATGTTGAAAACGGCGTGGCGCACGTTTTGGCAACTTCTATCAATGATAAAATTGCTGATAAAGACCGTTTTGTTATCTATCGCACAAAGAATCCCGCACCGATTTCCGAAGAAGTTAAGGAACAGATAAAAGATACCGCACAAAAGATTGCCGACGCATTTGAACTTAAAGATTCGCCTATGTTGATTCAAATGATTACCGACGGCAAACGCATTTGGGTTCTTGAATTCTGCGCTCGTACAGGCGGTTGCAATAAGTATAGGCTTATCAAAAAGGTAAGCGGATTTGATGTAATCAAAGCGGTTGCGGATCTGACGCTCGGTATAAAACCTCACGTTGGCGAATTGGTGGCTGAAAATAAGTATGTTGCCAATACGTTTTTGTATTGCAAACCCGGCGTTTTTGATCACGCGGAAGGATTTGAGGAACTGAAAAAAGAAGGAATTATATCCGAATACTATATTTTTTCTTCCAAGGGTACGGAGTACAAAACCATCACTTGCAGCGGCGATCGTATGGGCGGTTTTACGGTACAGGCAGACGACTTGAAAGAACTGCAAGAAAAACACGAAACCGCGATTCGCAGAG
>JAGBUH010000030.1 GCA_017630915.1 Clostridia bacterium | reverse complement strand
GTAAAAAACGCAAAACGCGATGCCGAGAACAAGCAAAAAGAACGTTTCAGGCTGGAAATAATGCGTATGGAGGGCGAGGAAAAACTCTCATCTCTGCTCTTTGCCCTCATACGTCATTCCCGCGGAAGCGGAAGTAAAAAAGAACTTGACGATGCCGAAAAAGCATATACCGAATATCTTGAAAACCTTAACCGATTGAAAAATGAAATCATAGGCGAACATACG
This sequence comes from Clostridia bacterium, assembly GCA_017630915.1. Classification (GTDB taxonomy): domain Bacteria; phylum Bacillota; class Clostridia; order Oscillospirales; family CAG-382; genus Coliplasma. Next base: position 6,473 of record JAGBUH010000030.1, on the reverse strand, counting down.
CTTTGATTCTTTAACGTTCGCGACGTGAACACAAAAAGTTCCTCGGAAACCGAGGAACTTTTTTTGCAAAATATTAGTTCGCTGTATAAGTACCGAACGCGATACGTTTTACGAGCAAGTAGTCGGTAGAGTCGATAGCGTTATCCTTGTTGATATTAGCGCGGATTTCTTCTTCTTTCGAGAGAGTATATGTCTTGAAGCATGCGCGTTTTACGAGGAGGTAGTCAACAGAATCGACCTTTTTGTTGTTATTAACGTCGCCCAAAATATATTCGGGTTCAACGGGTTCGGTTGCGGGTTCGTTGTTTTGATATACTTCAACTTCGTCGATCCACAAAAGCGCAGGAGTTTCTTGCGCGTGAGAGATGTGAATCTTAACGTATCTGCCCTTTACCGAGTTTTCGGTTTCGGCGGTGAGAGTGTAGGTGCTCCATGTACCTGTTGCGCCTGTGCCGTATGTGAGAACGGCGTCGCCGATATTTGCTGTTGCAACCGATTTAAATTCACCGTCTGCGGTATCGGAAACCGAGATTTCAAGTCCGCAGAATTCTTTGGGAGAAACAATGCCCCACATACCTGCCGCAAAGTAAACGGTATAGGTATCGGTATATAAGCTCTTGCCGAGGTCGATTATAACGTCGACGCCGTTATCGTAGATGTAGTTCCAACCTGCATATTCCGCACCGCCTGCGTCTGTTGTGCCCTTAACGCCGTCGGTAAGGCGGACACCGTCATCATCGCGGATATCGCCTCTGTTGGGTGCGGTGGTGGTGTAATTCTTTTCGAATGCAAGGTTTTCGCCCTTTTCGGGAACATATTCTTCGTAAACTTCAACTTCGCCGACGAATACCCAGTTGGAAGAACCAACGAAGCGGAATTGAACGTATCTTGCGGCGATTGCCTCATCGAGCAATACGGTTGCCGCAACGACGCCGACTGTCGTGCTGTCGGTGGGAGTTACTTCGCCTGCTTCTTCCCAAATCTCGTTATCGGCAGAAACGTAAACCGAAACAGACAAGGGTGCTTTGATACCTACGCCCGAGTTGATAGAGGAAGCAACGTAAGCGACGAACTTTTCGACGTTGTAATTCTTTTTTAGGTCAACGGTAATCGAACCGTAGCCGTCTTTGTTGAAATCAGACGCACCAGAGTTCATACCGATAAAGCCTGTATCTTTATAAGTCGCGTTAGAAGCAGGAACAATACCGTCGGTCATGGTGATGCCGTCTTCGTCGGGGTAGGTCGCGCTTGATGCGTTAGGATAAAGACCTGTAACGGTGTATTCTTTTCTCAACGCGATATTGTTAGTGTCAACTGCGTTACCGCCGTGAACTTCAATTTCGTTGATGTATGCAAATTGACCGTCTAAGGTGAATTCCAACTTAACTTCATCGGTGTTAAGACCTGCCAAGTTGAGTTCGGTCCAATATGCCGTGTCAGCATCGGTTTTGATGTCGAACGAGCCGACGGATACGTAGGCATCGTCGATTTTTGCATAGGCTTTTACCGATTTGGGCGCTTTTATGCCCACGAAGTTACCAAGATGCAAACGGAGAGAAGTTACGTGGTAAATCTTATTAAGCGGAATAGTTACCGTTGCAATGCCGGTTGTTTTGTCGGCGTTTTGGTTGGTCGAGAAGATGAACCAACTGTCGTCCTTGTAAGCAAAAGTGTTCAAAGCAACGCCGTCGGTGAGGTTAGCGGCATAGGAAACCGAATCGGTCTTGACGGGGTTGTTGGTGATAGAGATTTGGTAATTCTTGCCGCGTGCAAGGTTGGGTTTTGCGAAATCGGAGTTATTGTTGGGATTAGCGTCAGGGTCGAACACGAACTGCCAAGCACATTCGGTGTGATATTGTGTGCCCGATGTGATTTTGGTAGTAGCCGAGGAATCGTATTTCGAGAAATAAATTTTATTGCTGGTGGTGTTCATATCCCAATACGATGTCTTGAACGCGTTGTTGAAGTTTTCAAGAGAATCGGTGGGGGTGTTAACCATAACGTTGAATTGATATCTTTGGTCAACGTAACCGTAGATATGAGCACGTGTTGCGGCGTTGCCGCTGTATTGAGGACCGTCGTAGTTGGCAGAGCCAACCTTTTTGGTTTCGATATGCTTAATCATATTACCCGATTGGTCGTACATATCACAGTAAAGACCGTATTGCTTGTCAATCGGGAACATGCAGGTATAGGAAAGTTGATAGAAAACGTCTTTTACGTAATCATAGTCAACGTTGAGCTTAACCTGAGGACCTGTGATGGTGTATTTACGGGTTACGTTAGCATAAACGTCGGCATCGGTGTAGGTGTCGCTGGACTTGTATCTGTAACCGTAGCCGTCGTTGTCGGTGTCTGCCTTAAAGAGAAGTTTGCTCTTTTCGATGATGTGGATTTTGTTTGCTGTAACGCTTTGACCGTTAGAAAGACTGATCTTTTGTTCGGTGTCGCCGTTATAGAAATCGAGCGAAACGAGAACTTCGTTACCGTGGTTACCGCCCGACCAAACCATAGCACTCGATTCGGTCTTCTTGGTGCGGTAAACGTATTCCCAGTCGGTCGAAGCCGAAAGGAAGGTAATCGTTTTGCCGTTGGTATCAACCAAGGTCCAAGAACCGAGGTTGAACATACCCCATGACTTTTCTTCCAACGTAACGGTGAGTTTACCTGCATCGGTGGTGCAAGACATGGAATACTTACTTGCGCTTATTTTGGTAAGCGTAGTAGGATAAGAAGTGATGTCGTTAATACCGGGGTTTTGAATGGTGTCATAAGAATCATAACCCCAATAACTCGGCGCGGCGAAAGCCGAAAACGGTATAACCGCAACGAGCATGAAAAGACAAAGAACAACTGCTAACGTTTGTTTCATTGTTTTCATAATCATTCTCCTTGATTTTTTATTTTTTCTTTTTAGTAATCAAAATTGCAGCAACAGCGCCGACAACAACTACAACACCGCCGATAACCCAATAAAGCCAAGCGATGCTCTTGTTTTGGGGTTCTTGAACAGCGTCGGAAGAAGCATCTTCGGAAGAAGCGGCATCGGAAGAAACGAGTATGTCTTCGGAAGATTCAACAACTGCGCTGCTTTCTTCATCTTCTGCTGCTTTGTCTTCGGTAATGAATTTAACCGAACCGTCTCGGTCAAAGTAACCTTCTTCGCACGCTTTTCTTGCACATTCTTGAAGATTCTTTGCGGTTTCTTCGGGGATGTGCGCGGTATAGGTGTTACCTACGGGGTTAATGCCGAGGTAGGAATAAAGCCAGGTACAAGCGGCGAGATATGCGCCCTCTTTGGAATGGTGACCGCCGTCGTCTGCATAAAGATTGATATCGGGGTGGTTTACCGCCGAGAAGATAAATGCTTCTGCGGAGGGCGAACAAACAAGGTCGTAATCCTTCGCCAAGCCTGCATAGTTGTTATAATGTTTGGTAGCGTTGGAGATAATTTGTGCGGTGGTGCTTGCCGCAGAATAGCGCATATAAAGCAACGCTTCCGCGCCGTTTTTCTCGATGAGAGGGAGAAGGGTCGCAACAGAGGGTTTAGAAGAATTGTAATCTCTGCCTGCCGCGTCTTGAAGAACAACGTAATCATACTTTCTTTCGTTCAACTTGTTGCGGAGGAACTTACCTCTGTCATGGTTGGGATCTGCAAATTCGGAAAGGAACGCGCTGCCGAATGTAGAATAAACAATTTCAACCTCAACGCCTGCCGCTTCGGCAAGTGCGCGGAACATAACGGGTGTACCGCTGTAATAGGTCGAGCTGTTACCTACAAAAAGGAATGAAATTGCATCTTTGGAAACCGGCTTTGCGTTGTTATACTTAACGGTGAGCTTGTTATCTTCATAACTGCCGCGAACTTCACGCACAACCGAAATGGTCGAGTTAAAGAATGTAGCGTCTTCTTTTGCGTATTTATAACATTTGTCAAGCTTAGTGCCCGAAATGAAAGCGACCATGAAACCGCCTGCGGGAACGGTAACGCCGACTTGGGGACCGTCTGCCATAATGTTAGCGCCGGCTTCAACCAAAAGACCGTCGGCATTGAAAATCATAAGCGACGTGCTGTAAAAGTTTTGAACGCGGTATTCGTCAGCCTTGATGTAGCGTACTTTATCGCTGTCGTTGGGGTAAACAAATACCTTACCGCCGGTGGTTTTGCAATCAAAACCGGTAATGTCGACTTCGACTACGTTGTCAAAATCGTCAGCACTTGCGGAAATGGGAATCAAAGTGATAAGTGTTGTGGCAATTAAAAGCAATGCCATGATTTTGGTGAGCAAATTTTTCATAAGTACCTCCATATAGTTATTACATTATACATAATATATACCGCTTCGTCAACCGCATATTTCGGCGAACTTACAAGTGAATGTTTGGTAATTTTGCACAACGTGAGTTAGCACATGCTAACCATTTTGCCGTTGATACGACGAATTGATGGATTTTGTCGAAAAAATCATTGACAAAAAAGCAGTTTGCGCGTATTATATTTATAGAGTTAGCATAGGCTAACTCGGTATTTAAAAAACGTTTTTTACTTCGGAGGGAAGCCTTATGAAAACCATGCGCGATGCAAGAATCGGCGATACCGTCAAGGTTGTCCGTGTTCACGGCGAGGGTGCGCTAAAACGTCGAATTATGGATATGGGAATAACCAAGGGCGTTGAAATTTATCTTCGCAAAGCCGCCCCGTTGGGTGACCCGATTGAAGTTAAATTGCGCGGTTACGAACTGTCGTTAAGACGAGCGGATACCGAATTGATTGAGATTGAGTGAATGTATAGTTTAACGTTAAGGAACTTTTTGAAAAAAGTTCCTTAACAATCCTCAAAAACTTTAAGTTCGAAAAAACTGCCGTTTTTTCGGGGATATTCTCATGAAAAAGTTTAAGGGGGATTCCAAGGGGGATTTTTTCAAAAATCCCCCTTGGGAGAAACTTGACGACATATAAAAAGGAGATTTATGGATATCAGAATCGCACTTGCAGGTAACCCGAACAGCGGTAAAACGACGTTATTCAACGCGTTGACCGGCTCTAACCAGTTTGTCGGAAACTGGCCGGGGGTTACTGTTGAAAAGAAAGAAGGAAAACTTAAAAAGCGCGACGGCGTTATCATCACCGACCTACCCGGTGTTTACTCTTTGTCGCCTTATACGTTGGAAGAAGTCGTTGCGAGGAACTATCTCGTGAACGAGCGTCCCGACGCGATTTTGAACATCGTTGACGGCACTAATCTCGAACGTAATCTGTATCTTACAACGCAACTTATCGAATTGGGTATTCCCGTTGTTGTTGCCATAAATATGATGGACGTCGTGAACAAAAACGGCGACACGATAAATCTTGACATTCTTTCAAAGGGAATCGGGATCCCCGTTGTTGACATCTCCGCGCTAAAAGGCGAGGGTGTTGATGTCGCGGCGGAGTTGGCGATTGAAGCGGCAAATTCGCGCAAAGCCGTTCCGTCACATTCATATTCGGGTGCGGTTGAACACGCGCTTGCGCACATCGAAGAAGCTGCGGTGCATCATCTTCCGATTGAACGTCAGAGATGGTACGCGATTAAGATTTTCGAACGCGACTCGATGGTGCTTGACGAGTTGAAGTTGGACCCCGTTAAGTTAGAACATATCGAAGAAGACATCAAAGCGGCTGAAAACGAACTTGACGACGAAGCCGACAGCATTATCATCAACGAACGCTATTTATATATCGAACAGTTGGTGAAGAAATGTTATAAACGCAAAAATGAGGGCGAACTCACCGTTTCGGATAAAATCGACCGTGTTGTTACAAACCGCGTTCTTGCTTTGCCGATTTTTGCGGTTTTGATGTTCTTGGTTTATTATATTTCGGTTACGACCGTCGGCGCATGGGTGACCGATTGGGCGAATGACGGCGTTTTCGGTGACGGTTGGCATCTTTCGGGCAGGGATAAATACGAAAGTGCGGTCGAATCCTACGGCGATGAAATGATTTTTAGCAACGCCGAGCTCGAAAAAATTATATGCGACGCGCAGATTGAAGACGTTTTGGGTGCTTTTGAACTCAAAACTGCGTTTAACGAAAAAGATTACGTCGCATTTGAAGAATGTTACAATACATACGGCAGTAAACTTGCCGAATCGGGTTATGATATTTCGTCATACGTTGCCCCCGTGTTTGAGGGTGCACCGCAACCTAACGAATTCGGTATTTGGGTTGACGGCGTTCCTGTGATAATCGACAGAATGTTATTAGACGCTGATAGAAACCCGATTGTCGCCGATTGGCTTTATTCGCTGATTCAAGACGGAATCGTCGGCGGTGTCGGCGCGGTTTTGGGGTTTGTGCCTCAAATGTTCGTGCTTTTCTTGTTCTTGGCGTTTCTTGAAGCGTGCGGTTATATGTCGCGTATCGCGTTTGTTATGGACAAAGTTTTTAGGCGTTTCGGGCTTTCGGGCAAGTCGTTTATTCCCATACT
>JAGBUH010000029.1 GCA_017630915.1 Clostridia bacterium | reverse complement strand
GCGAACCCGAAACCACCGTTGACGAAGTTCGCGACAGTTCAATGAAAGAAATACACGATAAAATCGATGCCCACAAGAAACATCACGGCGGAAAAGGCGAACCTCCAAAGGAAAACAATAACAATAATGACGAATGTTTTGATGCAAGTTCAGGCGATGATACTAACGTGACCAATGGAGAAAATCCAAATCCCGATGAGCCGAAGCCAAAGCCTGACAGCGAAAATCCAAATCCCGACGAGCCGAAGCCAAAGCCTGACGGCGAAAATCCAAATCCCGATGAGCCAAAGCCAAGGCCTGACGGCGAAAATCCAAATCCCGATGAGCCGAATCCAAAGCCTGACGGTAATTTTGATAACGGAAACGGAAATGGTAAACAACAGCAAAACCAAAACCGTCCAACCCCAAACAATCAAGCACCCGATGACAATAAAGAATCAACTCCTCCTGAGAAGGTTCCCGACGAAAGTCTCCTTTCAAATAACGAAAACGAGCCCATTATGACAAAAGATTTCGTTCATAATCAAACACACGATATGAACGAAAACGGCGGATATGATGCGAATACGTTCAACGGTCTTAACGGAAACCGTGACGAAAAAGGATATTACGAATCTGATTGTATCCCTACACCCGACACAGACAGAAACGGAAATCCTTCCGCATTTCCGCCCAAAAATTTCGGAAACTAAATTTCTCGCAAATACAATCAACATACATCGTGGTGTTTGATAAAAATCGCTTCTCAGTAGAGAAGCGATTTTTGTTTGACGACTGAGGGTCCCTTGACAATTTTTGATTTTTAAATTATACTATGTAAATAAAAACGCGATAAAATAAAGCCTGTTTCCCTATAAATTCTTGAATTTGCAACGGAGGTTTATTATGAAAAAGATTGTTGTTCTCTTTTTAGCGTTCACAATGTGCATTTTTGCGTTTTACGGTTGTGTTGATAGCTCTGAACAAAGTTCCGATATCGAAAATATCGGTTCTGCCGATAACTCTGATATTGGAAATTCCGATGCAAACAACGAATTTTCAAACGACGGCAGCGACTCGTCAGAATATCCTCGTGATATTTTAGAAAGCATTCCCTACACCATAGTTTGCAAGGACAAAAACACCCAAGAAGTTGTCCAGTATCAATTCACCGATAACGGCAGATTAAACGACGGGCTCTACCGTAGCGAATCGGATTTAGAAAACGGAACCAACGACGATATGCGCGTGGTATTTGACAATATGAGCAAGTATAATTTCGAAATAACCTTCGAAACAGACGGCAAATATGACGGATACTGCCTTATTGCGCATAACTGTGATTTTTATTGTTCTATCTTAAAAATCGAAATCGGAAGCGACCTCGATAATATGAAAGAAATCGAGTTTGAAGAAGATAACGAGCACACCGCTAATATGCATCTCGACCTTTTGGCAGATTTTGAAGTCACCACAATACAAACCGTTCGCATAACTTTCACCACGGGTACAAGCACTTACACCTCTTTTGATGAAATTTCGCTTCTCGGATTCCCGATAGGTCAAGCGGATAAATGGATCAAGAACGAATCGTCAAGCACAGAAGAAAGTTCAACTCCCGATGGCGAATTGGATTCGCGCTTGGTCGGAACTTGGGGTGCTGACGACCCCGAAATCGTCGAAAAAGGCGGTTCGGATTACAAAGTGGTAATCGTTCTTGCCGACGACGGAACAGGTACTTATCAACAGGCAGGCCTTGATTTGCCGTTAACATGGACTTCCTCCGATGACGTTCTATATATGAACGTTACGTTTATCGGTCCTTTGACAAAGCCGTACAGTTTTAAAAACGGCAAAATGCTTCTTCCCGATGAAGACGGAAGAACGACCGAATTTGTAAAATTAGACTAAAACGATATTCAATAAAAATAACCTTTTGGACGTGTGATATGAAAAAACTTCTATCTATAATCCTTGCAATTTTAATGCTCCTTTCGTTCGCTTCTTGTAACGGCGACACTTCGGAATCTATTGCAGAATCGTCGGCAATATCTTCCTCCGAATCCGCCGAAGAATCAAAACCCGAAATGACACCGCCGACCATCAACGGCAACCAACTTTCCGATTATACAATCATCTACCAAGACCTCGACAAAATGAGCCGCGAAGCATGTCGATATAAAGACGTTGCTATTGAAATACAAAATTATTTCAAGGAAAATTATTCCCAAAAGGTAAGAATCGCTCCTCACACAACCAAAGAAGCCGATAAGGAAATTATCCTCGGCTTTATGACAACAAGATCTATTGCGCTTAATTATACCAACACCTATGAATACGACAAATACAAGGTGGTAATCCAAGGTGACAAGATTTGGATTTGCGGCAGTTACGCTTCGGGTGTTTATCAAGGCTTTGAAGCATTGGTTGAAATGTTCAACTCTTCCGAAGACAAAGAGTTCGGCGACACCGAATTCAGCGGACAAGGCAAGGTTATCAAGGTTTCCACTGTCGGCGACAGTATCACCCAAGGCATAAACTCTTATGACTACACCAAAGTTTATCCCTATTATCTCCAAAAAATGCTCGGTTTTGACTACTACGTCTTGAACAGCGGTCTCACCAGCACGTCTATATGTACCATCGACGGTAAATACTGTTATTCCACAACTGCGGAATATCGCGCGGCGATTCAGTTCAAGCCCGACGTTATGCTTTTCGGTCTTGGCACTAACGATGCAAACCCCAATCCCGACTACCCCAACAAAGATTGGGAGAATCCCGCAAACAACCGTGTAGAAGTGTTCAAACGCGACACGAAAGCGCTTTGGGATTCGTTATATGCGGCTAATCCCGACGTGCAAATTTTTGTAATTCTTCCTCCTGCCTTGATTGACAAACCCGAAGGCAAGTTCTGGCGTCCTGTCGAATGGACCGCGAATATCGAAAAATATTCGCATCCGTTGCTTGTCGGACTTGCAGAAGAATATGAACTTCCCACCGTTGATATGTTCCCATGGTCACAAGAAAACCCCGACGTCTTCACCGACGGTTTACACCCGATAGGCGCGTCCTACCGCAAATATGCATTGCATATCTATGAAGGTATTTCGGAACTTATAAAGAAACCTGAATAAATATAAGCAAAAACAGCACGGAAAAATCCGTGCTGTTTTTATTTTTACATAACCTTATCTCGTACCGAAAAGGCGGTCACCCGCGTCACCGAGACCGGGGAGAATATAACCGTGTTCGTTAAGTTCTCTATCCAACGTGGAAACGTATATATTAACGTCGGGATGCGCTTCGGCAACCCTCGAAACACCTTCGGGTGCACCGATAATTGCCATGAACTTAATATTCTTGCAACCTCTGGTCTTTAACAACTGTATTGCATCACAAGCGCTGCCGCCTGTTGCCAACATCGGATCGACAACCAAAACGAGTTTGTCCTCAATGCCCTCAGGCAATTTGCAATAATATGTTTCGGGAGTAAGCGTTTCTTCGTTACGGTACATACCGATATGTCCCACTCTTGCGGAGGGGAACAACACGTGAATACCGTTTACCATACCGAGACCTGCGCGAAGAATCGGCACAATTACAATCGAGTTATCCGAAACAACCATTTGCTTACAGGTTTCAAGCGGAGTTTTTACCTCGATTTCGGTGGTAAGGACACCGTCTTTCAAACTTTCATAAGTCATAAGCGTGGTGATTTCTTCCACCAATTCACGAAATTCCTTCATACTGGTGCGTTCATCGCGCAAAATCGCTATTTTATGACGGATAAGCGGATGGTCGAAAATAACGACGTTATCGTACTGTTTCATTTTCTATCTCCTTATTTGGTATCGTTCTTTTTGAATTTGTTCAAAATAATGTTGGTAACAATACCGAGAATCAAAGCACAAGCAATAGCGGTAAGAGTAACCTTGCCGATAGCCATTGCCATACCGCCGATACCGCTTATAAGAATAACCGAAACGGTAAAGAGGTTTGCGTTATCTTCAAGGTCAACCTTTTGAATCATCTTCAAGCCCGAAACTGCGATAAAACCGTAAAGGGTGATACAAACACCGCCCATTACACAACCGGGGATAGAATCAAGGAATGCAACAAAAGGAGAAACGAAAGAGATTAGAATAGCAATTATTGCTGTTGTTGTAATGGTTGCAACCGATGCATTACGGGTGATAGCAACACAGCCAACCGATTCGCCGTAGGTGGTATTGGGGCAACCGCCGAAGATTGCGCCTGCGAACGAACCGACGCCGTCGCCCAACAAGGTGCGATGAAGACCGGGGTTTTCAAGAAGGTCTTCGTCGATGATGCTCGAAAGGTTCTTGTGGTCAGCGATATGTTCGGCAAACACAACAAATGCAACGGGAACATAAGCAACCGCGATAGTTACAAGGTAGTTTACTTCAAATTCTTTAACGCCCTTCAATGCCTCGATAAAGGTAAATTGAGGAACGTCGATGAAAGTTTTAAGACCAACACCGTCGGCAACAAGTGCTTTGAAAGGAGCAAAGTCGATAACTTTAATAGAATCAACACCTGCAAATTCACCGATAAGGGTAAACACCAACGCAACCGCATAACCGGCGAGTACACCGATAATGAACGGTACGAGTTTGGTCATTTTGCTACCGTACGTGGAGCAAAGCACAACAACCAAGAAAGTAACGATAGCGCAAACAAAGGAAACCCAAATGTTGCTTGTCATAATAAACGCGCCGTTGTCGTTTTGAGGACCGTAAGAGAAAACGTCTTTAATAGCGGCAGAAGCCAAAGACAAACCGATGAGCGCAACGGTCGGACCAATAACTGCCGCAGGCATCAATTTGTTAATCCAAGCAACGCCAACGAGTTTAACAACGATAGCGATAACAATGTAAACAAGACCTGCGAACAACGCGCCGATGAGAAGTCCCAAATAACCGAGACTCATAGAAACACCGCCAGCAAAAGCGGCTACCATAGAACCGATAAACGCGAAAGAGGAACCCAAGAATACAGGGCTGCGGAATTTAGTGAAAAGTTGATAAACAAGCGTACCTACACCTGCACCGAAAAGCGCGGCGGAAGCAGACATGCCATTACCGACAATTGCAGGAACGGCAATAGTTGCCGCCATAATCGCAAGTAATTGTTGGATAGCAAAAACTAACATTTTGCCAAAAGGCGGCTTGTCTTTGATGTCATAAACAAGATTTTTTGCCATTTAAATTCTCCCGTTCTTTAAACATAAGATATTCCAAAAGGGCACCGCCCTTTTGTGACATTTTACCACTATATATTACAAAAAGCAACTTTTTTTGAAAAATAGTTCAAAACAATTATCCGGCAAATTAAAATGCAATATTTTACATTTGTAAAACGAACAAACCAATTCAGCATACACAAAAAAGCATTGCAAAATAGTGAAAAACTCTAAATTGCAATGCTTTTTCGTTTTTTTTAGTAATAAAATTTTAGTCTTGATCCAATTCTTTTTCGAGTTCCGATTGAATCTCGGGATCATAAGAAATTATAGGCGCTACGTTTTTATTGTTAATCTTACGGTCAATATAGTTCTTGGTAATCTTCAAAACCAACGGGAACAATGCAACCACGCCGATAAGGTTAGGTATCATCATAAGACCGTTAAAGGTATCCGAAAGGTCCCAAGCAAGTCCGCCTTCCATAACCGCGCCCGAAACTATCATAGCAACAAAAATAACCTTATATACCTTTACGCCCTTATCGCCGAAAAGGTATTCTACCGCCTTGGAACCGTATTGCGACCATCCCAAAACCGTAGTAAATGCAAAGAAAAGCATTGCGATAGCGACAAACCAAGTGCCCACTTGACCGAAGCATTGACCAAACGCTTCGGAAACCAAGGTATCACCGTTTACACCTGCAACGGGTGCGCCCGTGGAAAGGTCGATGTATCCCGTAGAAAGTACCACCACCGCAGTCATAGTACATACCACGAAGGTATCGAAAAATACCTCGAAAATACCCCACATACCCTGCTTTACAGGTTCTCTTACGTTGGAAGAAGAATGCACCATAACCGAGGAACCAAGACCTGCTTCATTGGAGAACACGCCGCGCTTGAAGCCCTGTGTCATAGTGTTCTTAATAAGCACACCAATACCGCCACCGAGGAATGCCGCGGGTTGGAATGCAAATTTGAAAATAGACTTGAACATATCGCCTACGGCAGAAATGTTAATACCGAAAATAATCAAAGAGCCGATTACGTAAACAACCGCCATAAAGGGCACAACGATTTCAGCGAATCTTGCGATACGGCGAAGACCGCCCAAAATTATAAGAGCCGCAACAACAAGCAAACATATACCTATAATAAGGTGGATTATATCTATCTCGGTTCCGGGGATAGTACCCAAAGAAGCACCGGAGAAAAAGGCGGAATCCATATTAAGAACGATTTTATTTATCTGCGCCATATTGCCGATACCGAAGGACGCCAATATAGCAAAGCAAGCAAAAAGAACCGCAAGTACGTTCGCAATAGGTTTAAGCCATTTTTTACCGTAACGTTTGCCAAGACCGTCTTTGAGATAATACATAGGACCGCCCGACCATTCGCCCGAACTGTTCTTACGACGGAAGTATATACCCAAAATGTTTTCGGAAAAGTTTGTCATCATTCCGAAAAATGCGGCAACCCACATCCAGAAAACCGCGCCGGGACCACCGGTGACGATAGCCGCAGCAACACCTGCGATATTACCCGTACCGATAGTTGCCGCCAATGCCGCGCAAAGTGCTTGGACTTGGGAAATGGCTTTTTTATCGGTGTTTTGTGTTGTGTTATTGTCCTTTTTAAAGACGCTTGCAATGGTTTTTTTCCACCAATGTCCCAAACGGCTTATTTGGAAAAATTTTGTTCCAAAAGTGAGCAACACGCCCGTGCCGATAAGCAATATCAATCCGGGCAATCCCCACACCGCGCTGTTTATCACGTTGTTTATCGACGTGACCTTTTCTAAAAATCCGTTCATAATGCCTCCAAAAATAAAAAATTGACGAACCGTAAACACGTCCGTCAAAAAACACACAACCTATTGCAGTTGTTCTTTGTCCTTTTGCCTGAGAGTTTAACGTGTTTCACGCTTGCACCTTCGGCCCCCGAAAAATCGGGTGTCTCCAAAGTTCTGTCGATATTCAGTTCCGTCGGTTCTGAATACGTCATACAGATATTAAATTATAAAGACATAATACAGCAAATTTCGCGTAATTGCAATAGTTGTTGAAAAATCTTTTTGAAAATTTGCAAAAAATGCTTTTTCTTGACTTTTTAAGTAAATTATGATATATTAACTCTATTAACCTTATAAACACAGATTGGAGTGTTAGGATATGCAAATTTATGAAGAATTACAGGCACGCGGCTTGATTGCTCAGGTCACCGACGAGCCTCAAATAAGAGAACTTGTAAACAACGGCAAGGCGAAGTTTTACATCGGCTTCGACTGCACCGCAGACAGCCTCACCGCAGGTCACTTTATGGCACTTACACTTATGAAGCGTCTTCAAATGGCAGGCAATAAACCCATTGCCCTTATCGGCGGCGGTACCACTATGATCGGCGACCCGTCGGGCATAACCGATATGAGAAAGATGCTCACCAAGGAAGACATCGACCACAACGCAGACTGTTTCAAAAAGCAAAT
>JAGBUH010000028.1 GCA_017630915.1 Clostridia bacterium | reverse complement strand
TACAAGAAGAACTACCGCCGTCGATATTTGCGGCATTAACCGCGCCGTATTGTTCCATAACTGCGATAAGGTCGCCGCTTGAAGCACCCAAGTGTCCCGACTTTCCGCGACCGTCGGTAACGAACATAAGCACAGCACCGTCGGCACGTTGACCGATTGCGGTACGGGGGTTAAGACCGCTGCCCATACCGTTCATTTCGCGGACTTCGTTGTTGATGATAAGTTGAACGAAGTGGTTATTCGCATCGCTCGATTCCTCTTGGAAGGTTACGGCATCGCGAATACCTTTTTCTTTAACAAGGTTTTCAACGTCTTGCGAGCTCATGTGCGAAACGTCGATGATTTGCAAGATGTGGTCGTTGGTAAAGCCTACAAGCACCAAACCGGGATATTCCTGCGGTCTGTTATGTTGTATTTCACCGTTGGAAACGATTACACCGTAAGGTCTTCCGCCCGTGTTGTTTGTCGAAGCATAAAGCCCGCCGTTTATACCTGCAATCGCATCATTCGAATTAACAAGTTCGTCCAAATTAACGCCAAGATCACGCCAAGGGTAAATGGTTGCAAGGCTAACGCGCGAAGGGTCTTTTACAATCATCAATGTGCCCGTGTAGGTAGCACCGCCGATTTCGATTATTTCGATGTCCTTTTGTTCGCTGTCATCGCCTACGCCGATGTCAAGATTGCCCGAACCGCCGATTTGGATAAGGTCGGTATCAACGTCGGCATTAAGTTCTTTCATCGAGTTTTTATCAACGATTTCTTGTATTTCCTCCGAAGAAAGAAATACAGAAGCGAGGAATTTGAAGTTGCCGGTTTCAAGTACGGTTGTAACAAACATTTGTTGCGCAGAAGGGAATCGGTCGGAACAAATCATTTTAAGCGCGATAAGGATGATTAACAGCGCCGCAATTAAGAAAGTGCCGATAAATGCACCTGCACGAAGCAGATATTTGCCGATTCTCTTTGCTAAAATCGCACCTTTTGTTTTTTTCTTCTTATTACTTTTCTTGGGGTTGGGGGAGTGGTTTTGTCTTGTTTCAGCAGGTACTTCGGCAGTGGCACCGATGCTGAAACTCATATTATTGTTCTCCATCGTTTACTACCTCCTTCATTGCTGCGAGCAACCATTTGCCGTTGCTCTTTACGTAATAGAAACGGTCGTTCATCGGGTCGTCACGTAGTTGACCGGTGCTTGTAAGATGCATGTGCTTAACAAAACTTACTTCGACCGAGAAACAATCGTCGGTTATCCAAACAAAGTTTTGAACCTTGTTGTCGGTAAATGCAGGGTCTAACAAAGTGTGGTAGGAAAATAGCGTTCTGTCGATACTGGTTGAATAATCTCTTGCTGCTTTGTATTGGTAGGAGTTGGGCAACATGAGTTTGGAAATATTAGCGAAAGTGAAATCATTACTCATGTAAAGACTCCAATTCTGCGCAACCTTTAAAACGTTGATTTCCGCTTCAACTTCGCTCGGTACGGTATCCAAAATTTCAACGTTCATAAGGTTATGGAACTTTTCATTTGCGTTAAGTTCGACCGTATTTCCGTTGGAATCGAGAACCGACACGTTTGCGTCTTTTTCGAGTATCGCAATATTAAATTCCGCTTTCTTGGGCAGATTTTCCACCAAATCGCCAAGGACTTGATATTCGGGGTTATCCGTAACTGTGATAGCGCCTGCGGGAATATCTTTGTCGCTGACCGAAACCTTAAACGTATTGGGGGCAGTGATGGTCATATAAGTTATATCAAACGATTTTCCTTCATAGGAAACGCTGTTGCCGAAAAGGTCGCTGATTGTAACTTCGGGTTTTTGGAGCGAACGGATTTCATGGAAAACAAAGCCGTTTTGACGTTCAACGCCTTTGTCTTCAACGCCGTTTACCGTCACCTTTAAAGTATAGGGAATGGTGAGAGTGTAATCGTAATATTCGGGCATAACCTTGAAGTTCTTGACAACGTAGGAAACATTGTTGCCCGATGCGTCAAGGATATCAAAAGTCGGTTCTTTGTAGACGCCTGAAATGGTATAACTGATAAGACCGTTTTCGTCGGCTTTGCCGTCTTCCTTAGCGATAGACACGCCGTTTGCCGAAACCGAAAAGTCATCGGGAACTTGGAGAGTGTATTCCTGTGCTTCGAAAATCGGTTCGATTGCTTCGATTTTCCATTCTCTTGACGAGAATACGGCAAGTTTGGTTATAGTTTCGCTTGTCGCTTTTAAAGTTACTTCGGCTAGTTCTGTCTTGTCCTTGCGAATGACGTAATGAAGTTCGTCTTCGGGATATGTACCGTTTTTGATGGCGTAATTCAATTCGCTGTCGTAAAGATTCAAATAATCGTCTTTAACGTCTAAATTCTGTTCATAAACGCTTTTTGTAACTTCATCAAGCGAATACTTCGCCCAAAATACGTCGGGCGTTTTCGCGTCGTTTGCGAGTTGTTCAAGCGCGGCTTGTGCTTGATATTCGGGTTGGTTGCCTTCGTATTCTTTAAGAATACTTCTGACATTAAGCGAACAGATGATAATCACAATCAAGAGAATCGCTGTGAATCCGATATAAGCAAGTCGGAACAATACCTTAGAACGCTTTGCTTTCGCACGTGCGCTCAATTTTGTGTTTGCATTCATAATCATTTATCCTTTCTGCCGAACACCCATTTATGTTGAATACGGAAACTGAAAAAGAACAGAACCAAATCAACCAAGAGTTTAATGAGTGTGGAAATAAACGCGGAATCGATAGATAATACCGTTTCGATCAAAAATACCGTCAAGGCGGATATACTTATTTGCACAACCACCAAAGCTATGTATCGGGCAATCGTTTTTTTATTCACGTCGTCGCCGAAGACCGCTTTGGCATTTATCAAATAGTTCACCAATGAAGAAATCGCCCTTGCGATAAACGATGCAGTAAACGTAACGGGGCAGGGGAATATCTCCAAAAGGGTTATCGATTTTAAAAGGCAGAACACGATTGCATCTACCGCCGTAGAGGCGATTGAGCTTATCAGGTATTTTATAATTAACGAGTAGATACGTATGCTGTCTTTTATAACTCTAAAATGCGACGAACTGTTATTTTCAATATAAACCGTGTCGATTTTAACTTCGTTATGGGGGATACTTCTTTTGCTCATGTGGAAGAGCATTTGGGTTTCATATTCATATCTATCGCCTTCAACGTCAAGCATTTCGGGGATAGTTTCTTTCGGGAACGCGCGAAGACCGGTTTGGGTATCGCTTACCTTCATACCGAAGAAAAGACGAACTATACCGATAGTCGTTTTGTTGCCGAATTTGCTTCGAGCAGGTACGTTATCACCCGAAAAGTCACGGCAACCTAAAACAATAGTGCCTTTTTCTTGCATACAAACGCATACCGCTTTAATGTCTTTTGCGAGATGCTGGCCGTCTGCGTCAACCGTTACAACACCGATTTGTTCGGTTCGGTTGTCCAAGAAATAACGCATTGCCGTCTTTAATGCTGCGCCCTTGCCTTTGTTGACTTCATGGCGCAACAAAGTACATTCGGGAATTACTTTGACTTGGTCGAAAATTAAATCAAAATCTTTTCCGCCACCGTCGTCAACAACGATGATATCGTTAAACCCGACTTCGATTATTGAATTTATGGTGTTTAGTAAGTTGTCATCCGGCTTGTAAGCAGGAATGATGACCGAAATATTTTTCATAATCCATCGCCCCGTGAAGTTATTTTTGTAAGGCGTTTTGCAATTTTATACGCACTACAATATACAACAAATATCGCGTGTGCGTATAATCATGTAATTATATCATACATATATATAAAAATCAATACTAATAACAACAAAATAGACTGCCGTAAAAAGGAAATTTACGACAGTCTTGCCTGTTTTTTGTTTATTGAATTATTTACCGGAAATCGTAATACCGTCAAACGCCATATAGGGTGCGACGACGCTTCCGTTTATTAGTGTTTCTTTGCTGATGCCGACCAAGTTGTTGAGCATATCCGCTAAATTGCCGCTTATCATCGTTTCGGATAGCGCGTGGAGGATTTTGCCGTTTTCGATATAAAATCCGTTCTTTGCAACGCCCGAAAATTCGCCGTTTGTGTTCGGGTTGCCACCCGAAAATCTGCCGATGATAACGCCCTTTTCAACGTTTTTAATCATCTCGTCAAGCGGCGTGTCACCTTCTTTTATAACGTAGGAAGATGACATATTTTTTGAGCGTGTATTCTTGGTTTTATTCGCGATATATTGCGAAATAAGGAAACTTTGCAATTTTCCGTCCTTGATGAAATCGAAATCTTCGGACAAATAGCCCTCGTTAGTGTAGATTTCACCGTTTACGATTCGCTTGTCGCTCGGGTTGAAAGAAACGGTAATTCTTTCGTCGGCAACCTTTTGTCCCAACTTGTCTTTCCATAGCGAAGTGCCGTCGAGAAGTACGCTTCCCGATGCGAAATTCTCGCAGATATTATCGAAAACCGTGTTTACGAGGCAGTCGGGAGTGAAGATGACCGTACCCGTGAACTTGCCGTCGATTGCTTTCGCATCGATTTGATTTTCGATATCGGTCAATTCGCGTTCAAAAAACGCACAATCAATGAACGGTTTGTCGAGGTCTGTGGCAACAACGTAACTGCCGAAGAACGACGTTGCTTTGTCGCCCTCGTGTGCCGAATACATCAACTCGGCAACATAACGTCCGCTTTCGCTCGTGTAGCAGTTGTTCGTCGTGCTCAGATAAACACCGCGCGTTACGTTATGGTGAACAATCATTTGTTCCATAATGATTTTCGGGTGACGTTTGTTGATATCCTCAACAAGTTCTTTTGTACGGAAGAAAAGTTTTTCGGTGTCGGGGATAATCGCACCGAGTGAAAAATGCTTTTCGCCGTTATTTTTCGCGAGTTCCCACGCATCGTCAGGTGTTGCGCTTTCGGCAACCGAAAGACAATTTTCGATAGCCGAATCAATCGACTCGTCGTCAAAACGGTTGATAGAAACCGTACCTCTTTTTCCACCGATGAAAACAGTAATAGCGACCATACGTTCAAAAAGTGTTCTGAATAGAGAAAACTCTCCCCCGTCAACGTTAAATTCGCGCATTTCGCCTTCGCGCACGATACAATATGCCATATCAACGCCTTTGCTTGACACTTTGTCGAGTATGCGCTTTGCGATATTCTTGTACTTTTCCATATCAGCGACCTCCAATCATAACCTTGCAACGTAAAGCAGGTCCGCCCATGCCGACGGGCATCGGTTGTTTTTTACCGCAGACGCCCGAACTTGCCCAAGTCACCTCGTCGGAAACCATATCGACGGTTTTGAGCATATTGAACGCCACGCCCGAAATGGTTGTGTCGAGCAACGCCTTGCCCAACTTGCCGTTTTTGATTTCATAACCCATCGAAACGCCGAACATAAATTCACCCGTTGTATCGGCTTGACCGTTGCTTGAATCGATAAGGTAATATCCGTCATCGACCGAGGCTATAATATCTTCCAACTTGTCTTTTCCGGGGAGAATCGAGGTGTTGCGCATACGGATAAGCGGTTCGTCGGAATACGACCAAGCACGTGCATTTCCGCAGGGTTGCATATCAAATCTCTGCGCGGTTTCACGATTGTTCATATAGCCTACAAGTATGCCGTTTTCAATAATTTTTGCGTCGGTTGCTTTGACGCCCTCGTCATCAACGTAAACGGGAAGCGGAGCTTCTTTGCCGAACGCGGTGTGGGCGAAGTCGGTAAGACTTACCAATTCGCTCGCTACTTGGCGGTTGAGGTTGGGACCTGCAACGCTGCCGCCTAAAACGAGGTCGGCTTCAACGGTATGGCCGACTGCTTCGTGCGCGAGCATACCTGTCATCATACCGCCTAAAACAACGGTTTTTTCGCCTGCATCGGCATAAACGCCCTCTCGCTTTTGCATTAAACGGGAATAAAGCGCGTCTATTTCAGAGTATAACAATTCGGGGTTTGTAAAGTTATTCTCAAAAGCCCCCAAGCCGCCGAAGGGAGTGAACAACTCAACGGGTGCGCCCGACGGAGTTTCGGCAGTCATCATGACGTAAATATAGGAACGCTGCAAACAAGTGTGCGCGTCAAACCCGTTGGAGATGCAAAGTATTTTCTCCATCGAATCTTCTCTTGCGGCGACGGTTCGACTTGCAAGATTTTTGTATTTTTTTGTTATATAATCGTCGATTTCACGTGCGAAATCGATATAAACCTTTTGTTCGCAATCGGGAATATCGCCGCCGAATTTATAAGAACCGCTTTCGACATCGGGAAGCGAGGGTTTGCCTTTATTGACGTGTTTGTCCATAAACGCCGCGTTATCGGTTGCTGCACGGAGTACCGCTTCTGCCGCGTCTGCCGAATATTCCGCCATTGACGAAAAACCGTAGGTTCCATTCTTGTAAACACGCGCCGAGATACCCGAAATATCCTGACGTGAGTTGCCCATTAGGTTGCCCGAAACGATTGTAACGCCGCGCGAACGCGACATTTGACCGCGAAGTTCGGTGTGT
This sequence comes from Clostridia bacterium, assembly GCA_017630915.1. Classification (GTDB taxonomy): domain Bacteria; phylum Bacillota; class Clostridia; order Oscillospirales; family CAG-382; genus Coliplasma. Next base: position 17 of record JAGBUH010000028.1, on the reverse strand, counting down.
GCATCGGGGGCGAATAT
>JAGBUH010000004.1 GCA_017630915.1 Clostridia bacterium | reverse complement strand
TTCCAACCCTTTTCAACCATAGCCCAGTTTGCTTCGTATCTGTCCATGGTGATAACCATTCTGCCACCGCCCGAAGCGATACAAACGTCAAAACTGTCGTCACGGAGAGTGTTCAAAAATTCTTCAAAGGGGCATACGTATTCGAGCGCACTTGTTTCGCCGACGTCTCTGCCGTCGAGCAAGATATGAACGCGAACCTTTTTGATTCCGTCTGCTTTTGCGCGGACAATCATCGCTTTGAGGTGGTCTATGTGCGAGTGCACGTTACCGTCGGAGAAAAGACCGAGGAAGTGAAGGGTGCTGTCCTTTGCGTTATTTGTAACTTCTTTCCAAGTATCGCTTTCGAACATTCTGCCCGATTCGATTGCTTCGGAAACGAGCTTCGCGCCTTGTGCGAAAACCTGACCTGCGCCGAGCGCGTTGTGACCGACTTCGGAGTTACCCATATCGTCGTCGGAAGGAAGACCGACAGCGGTGCCGTGCGCTTTGAGCGAGAAGCAATGATATTTTTCGGAAAGCATATCAAGAGTGGGAGTATCAGCCGCTTTAATAGCGTTGCCGACCTCGCGGTTGCATATACCAATGCCGTCCATTACGATAGTGATTATAGGGCGCTTTTCTGCGCCGAAGATTCCGTTTGACATCTACATTTACCCTTTCGGTTACAAAAATATATGTTAACATTATAATTATACCGCCAAAATAAAGAATTTTCAAGGGTTTTTAATAATTATTTTATTACTATTTATTTGACATAGCGGAAAAGAGGTGATATAATAACGTGACTAAATATGTTTTTGTATGAGGTGTTCTGTATGACAAGACGCGAATCACGCGAAATTGCAATAACTTTGCTTTTTGAACGCAGCTTCGACTATGAGCGTACTCCCGATGAAATCATGAATGACGCTATCGAGGAGCGCGAGATTAGAATAAGTGAATTTGCGAGAGAGCTTTTTTTAAGAGCAGACGATAATTTGGGCGACATTAACGAGAATATTGCCCGTTGCGCAGATAATTGGAGAATCGACCGTATCGACCGAGTAACTTTGACGGTACTTCGCCTTGCGGTATGCGAAATTGATTATTTCCCCGAAATTCCGATTGAGATTTCTGTTAACGAGGCGCTTGAACTCGCCCGTCACTTCGGTGAATCCGATTCGGTCGGATTTATAAACGGCGTTTTGGGTAAATATGCAAAAGGCAAGGAAAAGCCGTTGGCGAAGCAAAAGGATTTGTCGAGCGAAACCGAAGAAGATATCGAAGATACCGATAACGGCGAGGCAAACGAATGAATAACCAAACCGTTCGCACGTTAACGGTTGAACAGTTAAACACCTATATTAAAGATTATTTGGGAACGTCACCTTTGCTTTCAAAGGTGGTTGTAAAGGGCGAGATGTCTAACGTTCGTGTTTACGGCGGAAGCGGACATATCTATTTTACGCTCAAAGACGAAAATTCGGCAATCCCCGCGACGATGTTCGGCGGAAGTTCGAAGTTGAAGTTCAAACCCGAAAACGGCATGAAAGTTATATGCACGGGACGTGTCGCCGTGTTTGTCCGTGACGGACAGTATCGACTTTATGCCGAGGAGATGGAGCCCGACGGAGTCGGTTCGCTCTATATCGCGTTTGAACAGTTAAAGGCAAAATTGCAAGAAAAAGGGCTTTTTGCCGCTGAACATAAGAAAAAAATACCGAAAATACCCTTTTCGGTCGGCATAATCACCGCCCCCGGCGGCGCGGCTGTGCAGGATATGATTAACGTTACAAGACGCCGTTTTCCTGCTGCGCAACTTTATCTTTATCCATCGCTTGTTCAGGGCCCGTCTGCGCCTGCGCAACTTATCAACGCGCTCAAAACCTTAGATGCGAGCGGGAAGTGCGACGTTATTATTATCGGTCGCGGCGGCGGTAGCGCCGAGGATTTGTGGTGCTTTAACGACGAAGGATTGGCGCATGCGGTTTATGAATGTAAAACCCCGATTATTTCGGCGGTAGGGCACGAAACCGATTTTACGATTTGCGACTTTGTCGCCGATTTGCGTGCTCCCACGCCGAGCGCAGCGGCTGAACTTGCCGTTCCCGACGTGAAGGAACTTAAAAAACAGTTCGGCAACGTCGAGAAGCGAATGCTTCAAAACCTTTCGTTAAAGACGAATTATTTAAGACAAAAACTCAACACCTATTCTCAACGCCCCGTACTTCAAAGCCCGAAAAGTTATTTCGACGACAGACGCATGGCGTTGGCGAGAGAAGAAGAAAAACTGTTTTCGCTCGTCGAAACACAAATCGAACGCGAAAGAATGAAACTTTTCGCAAAAGACGAGAAGTTGAAGTCACTCAATCCCTTGTCGGTTCTCGGACGCGGATTTTCTGTCGCTTTCGGTAAAGACGGAAAAGCGATTAAGAGCGTTTCGGAATTGCCGTCGGGGACAGAGTTTGAACTTATGTTAAGCGACGGAAAAACCTCGGCGGTAGCAAAATAATAAAGAGAAAGAGCAAAAAAATGGCATCTATAATCAGAGCAATAACAAAAGACGGTTCGGCGAGAGCGATTGTCCTTGACGGTCGCGACATTGTCGAACGCGCAAGACAGATACACAACACCACCCCCACCACAACCGCCGCTTTGGGCAGAACCTTGTTGGCAACCTCACTTGCGGGTTCGTTGTTGGGTGAAAAAGAAGATGTAATGACAATTCGTTTCAAAGGCGACGGTGTCGGCGGAACGGTTGTGGCGACGAGCGATTGGTGCGGAAACGTTAGGGGCTTTATCCAAACCCCTGCGGCAGATTTACCTTTGCGCGCCGACGGAAAATTAGATGTCGGCGGCTGTATCGGTAAAGGCGAGTTGTATATTTTGCGCGATGCAGGCGGAAGCGAACCCTACGTCGGTATTTCCAAAATCCAAACAGGCGAAGTCGGTGACGATATCGCGTATTATTACGCAACGAGCGAACAAGTGCCGACAATCTGCGCTCTCGGCGTACTCGTTGACCGCGATTATACCGTAAAAGCGGCAGGCGGCGCGTTGGTGCAGTTGCTTCCTTTTGCCGATGAGGAAATCGTCGATAAACTCGAAGTTAACGCGCAAAAATTGCGTTCGGTTACCGAAGTTTTGACAAACGGAACAAGTAAGGACGTGCTTGATATTCTGTTAGACGGAATCGAATACGATATTTTCGACGAAATCGAATGTGAATATAAATGCGCGTGCAGCCGCGAAAAGACTGATAACGCGCTCATTTCGATTGGCGAAAAAGAACTTATTGATATGATTGAAAACGGCGAAGACGAAACGGTTATGACTTGCAGTTTTTGCGATGCCGTCTATAAATACTCAAAGAGCGATTTGAAACATTTGCTCTCGATTGTAAAGAAAAACAATCAATAAATTTTACGTAAGGGTGTGAGGACTATGAAAACTGCGCTTGTGACAGGCGGCGCGAGAGGGATAGGTGAATCTATCTGCCGTGCGCTTTCTCGCGACGGTTGGCATCTTGTCATTCATTGCGGAAACAGTGTCGAAGAAGCAAAAGCGCTTTGCGAAGAGCTTGGCAACGCCGAATATATTTCTGCCGATTTGTCAAAACCCGAATCGGTTGGAGTTATTGTAGAAAAATGTCCTCAACCCGACGCGCTGATAAATAACGCTGGGGTTTCGTTGGTAACGCTTTTTGATGAGGCGAAAGATTGCGACGTCAGACGAATGTATGAGATAAATCTGTTCGCGCCGATAAATCTAACACGTGCGCTCGTTCCCTCGATGATAAGTAAAAAAAACGGTGTCATCATTAACATTTCGTCGGTTTTCGGCGAAAACGGAGGCAGTTGCGAGGTCGATTATTCTGCCGCAAAGTCGGGAATAATCGGGTTCACAAAGGCGCTCGCGAAAGAGGTCGGACCTGCAAACGTTCGTGTGAATTGCGTTTGTCCCGGTGTTATCGACACCGACATGAACGACGACTTGACTTTTGAAGACGTCGAGTCGCTTTGCGATGAAATTCCGCTTTGCCGTATGGGCAACCCCGAAGAAGTTGCAGAATGTGTCGCTTTTCTCGTTTCAGATAAGGCGAAATACATTACCGGTTCGGTGTTTGACGTCAACGGCGGTTGGCAGGGATAAAAAGGAAAGGCAAAAGGTAAATTATGAACCGTATTGCTAAATTTTATAAGGTTTCAAAAGAGCAGTTTAACCGCGACGGTTATGAGGATATCAAACTGCCGCGCCGTGCTACATCGGGCTCGGCAGGGTACGATTTCTTTGCGCCGTATGATTTCACGCTCGATTTGGGCGAAGAAATCGTTATTGATACCGGTATCCGCGCAAGGATTGAAGACGGCTGGGTGCTTGTAATTTTACCTCGCTCGGGTTCGGGTTTCAAGTTCGGTGTACGCCTTGCCAATACCGCGGGTGTGATTGATTCCGACTATTTTAATGCCGACAACGAGGGACATATTAAGATTAAACTCGTAGCAGGAAGCAAACCCTATTCCGTGAAAAAGGGTGATGCCTTTGCACAAGGGATTTTTCTCCCTTACGGCATCACCGAAGACGATGAAACGCGTGAGGAACGTCATGGCGGCTTCGGCTCAACGGGAAATTAAAAAATGTGACATTTAGTACCGCCTACAACCTCGCGGTGTGAGTGGAAATAAAAAATTACGTACGATACATAACAATTAAGTACCACCTACAACCTCGCGGTGTGAAGGCACGAATAAAAACAACCTATAACGTGGGAGATAAAAAAAGAATGATTACGACTAAACAACGCGCTTATTTGCGCTCGCTTGCAAATACTATCGAGCCGACCACTCAAATCGGCAAATTGGGTATCGGTGATACCGTTATCAAAACCGTGTCACTCGCACTTGAAGCGCACGAACTTATCAAATTGACCATACTCGAAACCTGCCCCGAAACACCGAAGGAAGCGATGGTAACACTTTGCGACGCGCTTAATTGCGAACCGGTTCAGGTCATCGGCAGAAAGGTTGTCATCTACCGTCAGTCGAGCAAGGAAGAAAACCGCAAAATCGTGCTTCCGCGTAAATGAGAGTGAATTAGTATGAAGGATTTTCACGTTCACTACCACCTCGATGCCTGCGGACATGAGGAAATGACAATGCCAAACATCGAACGCGCGTGTATCGAATTAGGTATCGACGAGGCGGCGGTGTTGAAGCACTATTCGCAACAATTACCCAACGGTAAAAACGATTGGGCGGCTTGGCACGTGCAGGGCTCGGCGGAGCTCGATAAGTTCCTTGACGAGTACAAGGCATATCAACCGAAACAGGTGGTTTTTCATAGCGGTGTCGAAACCGAGCTGTTGAACGATGACGGCGATATAAATATCCCGCTTTGCGACCAAGAAAAAGTAGATATCGTTCAGCTTTCGATTCATTTTATGATAAGCACAAAGAAACTTCCACTTGAATTTTTGTTATATCCGAACGGGGCGTTTTCGCCCGAATTTGATACCGCCGACGGTCAAAAACAATGGAAAGACTGGCTCGATAAAGTGAACACGGTCGGCGCGGAATATCTTATCGAAGCGACGGTTTCGGGTTATATGAACGCGATAAAACGCTTCCCGAAGGTCAGGTCACTCGCGCACATGGATAACGGCTTGGCACATTTGTATAACTATGGCGCGGATGTCGATTCGGTTTCGATTTCAAGACGTATCGAGATTTTCGAACCTCTGATGAAACTGATGTCTGACAGGGGCGTTAATTGGGAATTGACGGCAGGCGGAATGAATAAAGATATGTTCAAACGCGCTCGTGAATTAGGCGTGAATTTCACCTGCACCGCCGACGGACACCAACTCTATAACGGCTGGGGACCGCTTGCAAAGCATATTGATGCCGAAAATACGCTTAATAAATTGATGAATATGTAAATAAAAAAACGGAGGCAAAAACCTCCGTTTTATCTTTTTTATTCTCCCAAAAAGCCCTCGAGGATTTTTTCCTCTGCTTCTTCTTCGGTAAGACCTAATGTCATAAGTTTAATCAACTGGTCGCCTGCAATTCTGCCGATAGCCGCTTCGTGAACGAGGTTTGCTTCGGTATGCTCGGCGGCAACCGCAGGGATTGAACTAATCGTCGCGTTGCCCATAAGTATCGAATCGCAACGAATATGACCGAAACAAGCCGATTTGCCGGTAACACAGGGACGGAAGATTTGCTTCGAATCGTCCTGCGCGACCGAACGCGAGATTATTCTGCCGTTGGCGTTTTCGCCGTCGAGAATAAGGTCCATGTCCGATTCGGCATATTGCTTTCCGTGGGTGAGCAACTTTTCGTTGATAATCGCGCTGCCGTCTTTTGCAACGACGATTTTTGTCTTTCTCGCGGTGGAGTCAATGCCTTTGATTTGGGTAGTGTCCATTTGAATGGTCGAACCCTCGCCGACATAGACGATCGTTTCGGGGTTCATCACGTTTTCGCCGTTTCCGTCGCCGTCGCCGTAATGACGTTCGGCATAACGAACAACCGAATTTTTGCCGATATAAAAGGTGTGAACGCCGTCGTGACGCGATTCGGAATCGCCGCAGTTATGAATACCGCAACCTGCCATTATCGTGACGTCACAGTTGTCGCCGATAAAGAAATCGTTATAAACCACTTCGGTATAACCCGTGTCGGTGATGATAACGGGGATATGCACCGTTTCGCCCTTGGTGTTGCTCTTTATATTGATGTCAATACCCGCTTTGTCGGTTTTGTTTTCGATACGGATGTTTTCGGTCGAAAAACGTCCTGCCGACGAACCGTTTTTGCGGATATTATACGCGCCCGTAGGGATAGAGTCCATAAGGGCAATTTCTTTAAGGAGAGTAAAATCCAATTTTTCCATACTTATTCGCCCTTTCTCATATATTCGCAACCCATTCCGGTTCCCAAAAGTTTGGGGAAGATTTCATCTCTGCTTCCGTGTTCGGCGATTTGACCGTTCGAAAGTACGCAGATTTCGTCTGCGAGCGAGATAATTCTCTCTTGGTGCGAGATGACGATGATCGTCGCGTCGGAAGTTTTGTGAAGTTCGCGGAAAGTCTCGGTGAGTTTCGCGAAAGACCAAAGGTCGATACCCGCTTCGGGTTCGTCAAAAATCATCAAACCGCTTTTTCTCGCGAGAATGGTTGCAATTTCGATTCTCTTAACTTCGCCGCCCGAAAGCGAAGTGTCAACTTCGCGGTCAACGTAATCGGCGGCACAAAGACCGACCTTGTTAAGATAGTTGCAACATTCGATTCTCGAAAGCTCTTTTCCGCCGGAGGCGATCGAAAGCAGCGCCTTGACGGTCATTCCCGTAAAGCGAGGCGGTTGTTGGAAACCGTAACTGATTCCTGCACGCGCACGTTCGGTTATCGACATATTCGTGACGTCAAGACCGTTCCAGATAACGCTGCCGCCCGTCGGCTGAACGATACCCGAAATCGCTTTCGCGAGTGAGGTTTTACCGCCGCCGTTAGGGCCTGTAAGCACCAAAAAAGTGCCGTCTTTGACAGTAAGGTCGATATTCTTCAATATATCTATTTTTTCCGCGCCGTCGGTTGCAGAAAAACTTAAATTTTTAATTTCAAGCATTTTGTTTTTCCTTTTTTATAAAAGAATCTATTATATTATATCACATATTTCGACTTTGTTCAAGAATGAAATTTTTGGGGGCTAATGAATAAACATCGCATCTCCAAACGAGAAGAACCTATACTTATTTGCAACCGCTTCGTTATACGCCCTCATCGTATTATCATACCCCGCAAAAGCGCAAACAAGCATAATAAGTGTACTTTCGGGCAGGTGGAAGTTTGTTATTACCGCATCGACGCATTTGAATTTCACACCGGGGTATAGGAAAATCGAGGTTTCGCCCTCAAAGGCGTGAACGATACCGTTTTCGTCGGTTACACTTTCTAACGTGCGGACACTTGTTGTGCCGACGGCGATGATTCTACCGCCTTTTGAATGAATTTCGTTAATCTTGTCAGCCGCTTCTTGCGTTACGTGGATAAATTCCGAATGCATAATGTGGTTGGTAAGGTCGTCTTCTTTTACGGGACGGAACGTGCCGAGCCCGACATGGAGAAGAACACGGACGATAGTGACACCCTTTTCTTCCGCCTTTTTAAGCAATTCGGGGGTAAAATGCAACCCTGCGGTAGGCGCGGCGGCGCTTCCGTCGGTCTTTGCATAAACGGTTTGATATCTCGCTTTGTCTTCCAACTTTTTAGTGATATAAGGAGGCAGAGGCATCAATCCGATTCGGTCGAGAATCTCGGCAAAAACGCCCTCGTACTCAAATTTAATAACGCGGATACCGCCTTCCAAAATGTCGGTAACAACACCCGACAATTCATCGGAATATATTATTCTTTGCCCGATTTTCGTCTTTTTACCCGGTCGGGTAAGGCATTTCCAAACTTCGCCGACGCTGTTTTCTTCGCGTGAGAGCAACACCGTTTCGATTTCGCCCTCGCGACCTTCCGCCTTGCCGAAAAGACGGGCGGGAATGACCTTTGTGTCGTTGATAACGAGGCAATCGCCATCATTTAGATAGTCGATGATGTCGCAAAAGGTCTTGTGCTCGGTCAATCCGCTTGATTTGTCAAGGCATAAAAGCCGAGATTGGTCGCGAATCGGACTCGGAGTCTGGGCGATAAGTTCTTCGGGTAAATTATAAAAATATGTAGAACGCTTTAAAAGATCCATACAAAGTTTCCTTTAATATTGTCTTGCGTAACCGCTTTTGAATAAACTGATTACGAGAGGATTATAAAATCAATCAATAGAATTATACTACATCGTTTAAAATAATTCAACAGTAGAAAAGGAAAATCTCATATGAAAAAGACACTTGTTTTTCGCGGTGCGGCAACCGCGCTTGCTACACCGTTCGACGGAAACGGAATAGATTATCTTGCGTTTGCCAAAATGATAGACCATCAACTCACAAACGGCATCGATGCACTTGTCGTATGCGGAACAACGGGGGAATCTTCAACGCTGACCGATGACGAAAAGAAGGAACTGATTTCATTCGCTGTCAGTCAGGTAAGGCACCGTGTTCCCGTTATTGCAGGAACAGGATGCAACGATACAAAACGCGCGTGCGTTATGTCAGAATATGCCGCAACCGCAGGTGCAGATGCTTTGCTTGTCGTAACGCCGTATTATAATAAATGCACCCAAAAAGGATTGGTGGATTATTATAACGAGGTTGCATCTGCTTCGGCGTTGCCGTTTATCGCTTATAGCGTGCCCGCCCGTACGGGAATGAAAATTGAACCCGAAACGGCTTTGAAAATTGCCGAAAACGAGCTTGCTGTCGGCATAAAAGATGCAGGCGACAGCATATCCGATACGGCGAAAACGATTTCGCTTTGCGGTGACAGTCTGCCCTTATATTCGGGTAACGATGACCGAATACTGCCGATACTTTCGCTCGGCGGAAAAGGGGTGATTTCGGTGATGTCGAACCTTATTCCGTCGAAAGTGAAAAAACTCTGCACGATGTTCTTCGATGGCGAAACCGAAAAATCGGCATCGCTTCAAACCGAATTGATACCGCTTTGCGATTTTCTCCGTTGCGAAGTCAACCCGATACCGTTAAAAGCGGCACTTGCGGAAATAGGACTGTGCAAAAATATTCTCCGCGCACCGTTGTCCGAAATTTCAAAAGAAAATGCCGACAAGGTGTTGGAAATAATCAAGAAATTATAAAAAACGACATCCGCTTTCGTAATTATTGAAAGCGGATGTTTTGCTGTTATTTGTTAACGTTCGAACTGAAAACGTTTGCTACTTCGGTAATGGTTATATACGCTTTCGGGTCGAGTTCGTGAACGATATTTTTCATTCTGCCGACTTGGAAACGGTTTACGATGAAATAAACCGCAGTCATTTGCGAATCGGAATAAAAACCTTTCGCATTTAATAACGTCATACCGCTTTGGAATTCGTCGGAAAGAGCAGTACAGACATCGTTGGGTTTTGAGGTTATTATCATTGCGGCTTTGGAACGGTCAAAACCTTCGACGATGAAGTCAACCGTCTTTAATGCCGCCATATATGCGACTATCGAGTAAAGCGGAAGTATCCAGCTGTTAAGTAAAAGACCGCAAATAACATAAAGGATTATGTTATAGGTCATAACGAAAGTTCCGACGGTGACACCCAGACGTTTCGCGAATATGACGGCGAGTACTTCTATACCGTCCATAGCACCGCCGAATCGGATGGCAAGACCGCTTCCTGCACCCGAAATCAAACCGCCGAACAATGCACATAGAAGCAAATCGCTTTCCGCCAGAGGCGACGCCATGCTCACGTCAACAGGGAACACGTCGTTTATCAAAAACGCGAAAAATGAATACATTATGACGGTGTATATTGCATAGACCGTGAAATGAATCCCCTGCTTTTTATATCCGTAAATAAACAAAGGGACATTAAGCAAAATCAAGAATAACGACAACGACATCCAATCGGGCGTTATCTGCGAAAGCAACATAGACGTTCCCGAAATACCGCTGTCGTATAGCTTTACGGGTGCAAGAAAAAAGGTTACGCCGAAAGCATTAACAATCCCTGCCACCGTAAGCAATATGAAGTTTTTCAGTTCGAATTTTTTCATGTGTTCTGTAACCGTTCTGCATAACTGCTTGCCAATTCGTCGCAACGCTCGTTGTAAGCGTGTCCGTCGTGGCCGCGTACCCAAATGAATTCAACCTCGTGGGTGGAAAGTAAACTATCGAGAATTTTCCAAAGGTCGTCGTTTAAAACCTGCGACTTATCGGCTTTTTTCCAACCCTTTTGCTTCCAAGATTCAAGCCAACCCTTGTTAATGGCATTTACAAGATATTGCGAATCGCTGTATAGAGTCACTTTACAAGGCGTTTTAAGCGCTTTTAAACCCTCGATAGCGGCAGTAAGCTCCATTCGGTTGTTGGTGGTACTTTTTTCACCGCCGCAAAGTTCTTTTTCTCTGCCTTCGTATTCCAATATCGCGCTCCAACCGCCTGCTCCGGGATTACCCTTGCACGCGCCGTCGGTATAAATATTAACGGTTTTCAAAAAATCAACATCCTTTGTTTTTCATCATTCTAATGTCTTTGCCCACAAATTGCAAAACGTGATATTCACCGAGCAAACGCGAAAACAATCTCTCGCCGTAGGTTTTCTTGATGTTTGCAAGCGAAAGATTTGACGAAATAATTGTCTTTTTGCCGTTTACGATTCGCAAATCGATAAGACTTGTAATCGACGAAATGCTGTATTGCGTAATACATTCTGCCCCGAGGTCGTCGATAATCAAAAGACTGCAAGTTTCGTATTTTTTACGTTCGGAAATGTCCATACGGTTGAATCTTACCGCATCGACGGTGTCGAAAATCTGTTGAGCCGATTCATAAACAACCGAAATTCCTCTTGTCGAGAGTGAATTAGCAATCGCGGCAGAAAGGTGAGTTTTACCCAAGCCCGTTCCGCCGAGGAACAACATTCCCGCCGAATCAAATTTCGGAAAGTTTTCGGCATATTTCTTGCAGACGTTTAACACAATTTCCATCTGCTGTCTTTCGCTGCCTTCGGTATAATAATCAAGCGAAAAAACGTCGAACGTCTTGCCGACAAGACCGCCTGCGAGTGTGCTTTTTTGGTAATTGTCAGCAGACAGCATATTTTTAATGCATTGGCAAAGCTTTAATCCACAATATCCGCCGTCGTTACATTCGGGACAATCAAACTTCGGCATATCGTAATCGGGCGCAAACCCCGTCGCTTCCAACAAACGAGCGCGTTCGCTTCTCAAATTTTCGTCTTCCGCGCGGATAATTTCGGCGTTTTCACCGCCGAGCAACCGCAATGGCATATTGTCAAGAAGCAAGTCGATTTCTTTGATTCTCGGCACAACGGCATGAAGTTCGGCACGTCTTTTGTCGGATTCGTTCATTTCCGCCATTCTTTTATCGTTTTTTATTCTTAACGCTTCATTAAGTGTCATTTTTTATCCTCTAAAATATCGTCATAGCCTTTCGACAAAGCCGCTTCGATAAATTCGTCAACTTCAAAGCTGCTGTCATTTCCCGTCGGGCGCGATGCGTCACCGTTCTTGACGTCGTCAATGGTGGCAAAACCGCTTTCGTGCCAACGGCGAAGTATGCCGTTCATATAGGTTGTGGATAATTTACCTGTTGTGTCAATCGTCTTTTCATAAGCAAGTTCGACCATATCGAACGAGAATGTCCATTCGCCAAACCAAGTGTCGAACAACTTCTTTTCTTTCGACGTAAGTTCGCGATCTCCCATGCCGCAAAGACGGCGTAGTTTACCGATATTGCTGTTAATCGCTTCGCGTCTTGCGAGATATGCTTCGAATTTGTCGTATGTATCGATTCCGTCTTCATAAAGACCGACGGCTTTTTTGAAAATATATTGCAAACTGCGTTTTTCGTTCGAACAACAGTCTTCAATTATTCCGCAAATAACGGGTGCGGGCAAACGAACAAAATCGTAAAGATAGAAAAGCGAACTGTAATCGTTTTTGGTAAGTTGCTTTTGCAAACAATCCCCTGCAACACGGCAAACAAGCGAAAAATCGTTGTCGTTTTCAATGGCGGCGGATAACGTGTCGCTGTCGTAATTTCGGTATGCGCTCGTGTCAGAAGCAACGTTCTTTTTTGGGGCGACGCTGTCGGTAAATATACCTGCACCGCGCCAAAACGCAACGGCTGATTCGACCTGCGCGACGGTAAGACCGATTTCCCTTGCCGCATCGGTAACAGAAGTTTCGGGTTCGGCAAAATAATATATAAGCGTTTTCAATTCTTCGGCAGATGCCGACTTGATACGCGAAAGTATCTCTTTCGGCAACAGTATAATACTGTCGTTAGGTGTTTTTATAGCCATTTTTTATTTCCAAATCAACTTTTAATAATACTGATATCGGGTGAAACCGAGAAAGTTAAGTGACTTCTTTCGGCAAGATTGCCGACAATTTCGACGGTGTATGCAATATCCAACTTTCCGCCGTCTATGGTAAGCGAATTGTCAAGACTTTTCGTGCGGATTCGCATTTGAATAGGCAAGAAACCCGTGTTGTAAATGCAGGTGTATGATCTTCCGTCGGCAAAAACCATGTTCGAATTTATCGGACCGACACGGTTGATAGTAACCATTTCATCTTCGAAAGTGTCGATTGTCGTGGTGGTCTGATGTTCGTCCTCGGTGTATTCGATACGTACCCCGCCTTTTGTTTTCTTCATCGTGCCCGAAACGGTAAAGTCCTCGATTTCGGGGCGTTCTTCTCCGCGCCTTGAAAGGTCGGCGCTGATGCGCTCAACACGAACGCGGATATCTATCGGAATTTTCATGTAACGTCCTTTTTAATATGTTTCTATGTCGATATGCGAGGCATCGGCTTTGATGTCGCTGCCTAAAAAACGGTAGGCGTTTTGGGTAAATAATTCACCGCCGCCGCTTGTGTAAAATTCGACCCTGCCGCCAATGTCAGAGCAAAGTCCCTTTTCTTCCAAAAGCGCTTTCAAATCGTTAGCCGATTCCGCGCCCGAACTGATAAGCACGCTTTCGGGAAGATATTTCTTGATAATTTCCGCCAAAAGCGGATAATGGGTGCAACCCAAAATAACGGCAGCGGGTTTTCTGTCGCGTATGTCTGCAAGATATT
>JAGBUH010000003.1 GCA_017630915.1 Clostridia bacterium | reverse complement strand
GGCTCGTTAGCCGTAGCAACAATATATTCGTCTTCGACATCGGCGGAAAGATAAACAACTTCCTTGGTAACGATGCCGTTTTTAACAACACGGTAGGGAGCTTCGATAAATCCGAACTTATTTACCTTTGCATAAGTAGCAAGCGAGGAAATAAGACCGATGTTAGGACCTTCGGGGGTTTCGATAGGACACATTCTACCGTAGTGGGTATAGTGAACGTCACGAACTTCGAAGGATGCTCTGTCACGCGAAAGACCGCCGGGACCGAGAGCCGAAAGTCTTCTCTTATGGGTAAGTTCAGCCAAGGGGTTGGCTTGGTCCATAAATTGAGAAAGCGGGCTCGAACCGAAGAAGTCGCGGATCGCGGAAACTATCGGACGGATATTGATAAGCGATTGCGGAGTAACCGTATCGATATCTTGGGTGGTCATCTTTTCCTTAACAATCTTATCCATACGGGAGAAACCGATACGGAGTTGGTTAAGCAAAAGTTCGCCTACCGAACGCAAACGGCGGTTGCCGAGGTGGTCGATATCGTCGGTTTTGCCGACGCCGTGATACAAACAGAAAATATAGTTAACCGATGCATAAATGTCATCGATAGTGATGTGCTTGGGAATAAGTTCATCATGCGCTTTTGCACAAGCCTTTGCAAATGCTTCGGCATCGGAAAGACCCACTTCGCCGATGATTCTCATGAGAGGTTCGAGAGCAACGGTTTCGCCCAATCCCAAAATTTCGTCGGAAATACCGGTAACGGCAGAAGCGTCTACCATACCGTTGGTGAATACCTTAACTTCAACCATCTTATCGTCTTCTTCGACATTAAGCCAAACTTCGCAAACGCCTGCACGTTCGATAGCCTCTGCTTCCGAACGCGAAAGTTTTCTGCCTGCTTCGTAAATAACCTCGCCGGTTATGGGCGAAACGGCATCGCGGGAAAGAGTATGTCCCGCTATACGACCTGCAATTGCAAGTTTCTTATTAAATTTATATCTGCCGACCGGAGAAATGTCGTATCTCTTTTCATCGAAGAAAAGATTGTTGATAAGATTTTGCGCACTTTCAACGATAGGAGGATCGCCGGGGCGCAATTTGCGGTAAATTTCTTTAAGCGCTTCGTCAACGGGATTAGTCATACCGCCAGTTTGAATCACACGGTCAACCTCGGCAAGCATGGTATCCTTTTCAAAGGTGGTTTTAAGAAGCGGTTCGTCACCGAACTTTTCGATAATATCTTCGTTATTGCCCAAACCGAATGCACGGAGCAATACGGTAATGGGAATTTTACGGTTTTTATCAATACGTACATAGAATACGTCCGAGTTGTCGGTTTCGTATTCGAGCCACGCACCGCGATAAGGAATAACGGTAACGGTAAGGAGGTGTCTGCCCGACTTATCGTCGATTGCATCGTAATAGATGCCGGGCGAACGGACAACCTGAGAAACAACGACACGTTCTGCGCCGTTGATGATAAAGGTACCGCTGTCAGTCATAAGCGGGAAATCGCCCATGTAGATTTCCTGCTCCTTAACCTCGTTGGTGATCTTATTAGTAAGGCGTACTGTCACCTTAAAAGGAGTAGCATAATTGAGGTCGCGGTCCTTGCATTCCTCAATAGTGTACTTAGGGGCTTCATCGAGAGAATAATCGACAAACTCAATAATAAGGTTGCCCGAATAATCTGCCATAGGGGAAATATCCCTTAGCACATCCCCGATATCCTTTTCAATAAAATCTTTGAAGGACTTTTTCTGTACTTCAATAAGATTGGGGATCTCGAGAACCTCATCGTTCTTGGAAAAAGACATTCTGAGGTTTTTTCCGAGAAGTCGTTCTTTCACCATTTCAACCAATCACTCCATTCATTTTCTCCGCGTTTTTTCAGCGGGAATATCCACGGTGTTTTGTTCTCCGGTGCGGAAAAGCGCCGTTTTCGGCGGTTTACATAACCTAATTTACGGCATATCTTCCGCATTGTAGTGCAGTTTATAATGATAACACCGTTTTCACCGTTTGTCAATAGATTTTTACGAAGTTTCTTATAAAAATTCACAAAAATCGGTTATATTTTTGATTTTTACGAAAGATTGACTTTTCAATCGCATTATTATATAATATTTAATGAAGAAAAAACCGTTTCCGATTAAATGCTCAGCTTTTCATAATGGAGGACACCATGCCGCGTTCCGCTAACCAAAAGAAAAAACTGTCTATTCTGCGTTCTGCCTTCCTCGAACGGAGCGATGAAACACACCCTCTCACGATGAAAGACCTCATCGATACCCTCGCATCTCACGGTATTTCCGCCGAAAGAAAGAGTATATACAACGACATCGAAGCGTTGCGCGAATTGGGGTTAGATATATGTACGGTGCGCGGAAAGACAACGGGGTATTTTCTCGGAAGCAGAGATTTTGAACTTCCCGAACTTAAAATGCTGGTCGATGCCGTTCGCGCTTCAAAATTCATAAGCGAAAAGAAAAGCGCACGTCTTATCAAAAAACTGTCTTCCCTTGCCAACGTGCACGACAGAAAGGCGTTAAACCGCGCCGTGTTCGTATCCAACCGCGTAAAAACCGAAAACGAAAGCACCTATTATACCGTCGATGCTATTCACGACGCGATGGAGGACAACAAAAACATTACCTTTAAGTATTTCCGATGGACCTCCGAAAAGGAAAAAGAATTCCGCAAAAACGGTGAAAGGTATAACGTAAGCCCTTGGTCGCTCGTTTGGGACGACAGCAATTATTATCTTATCGGTTACGATTTGGATTCACGCGAAATACGCCATTACCGCGTTGATAAAATGTATCAACCCGAAATAACAAAAACCGAGCGAAGCGGTGAAGAAGAATACAAAAAATACGATATCTCGTCATATTCGGGCGCGGTGTTCGGAATGTTCGGCGGAAAGCCCGAACGTGTCACGCTTTCTTGCGACAACCGTCTTGCCAACGTAATGCTCGACCGATTCGGAAGCGACACTACCCTCTTAAAAGACGGCGACGACCGTTTTAAAATCACCGTCACCATAGTGCCGAGTCCGGTATTTTTGGGTTGGATAATCAGTTTCGGCGGCGAAGTAGAAATAATTTCGCCCGATTCGGTTGCTTCGGAAATGAGCACGTTGCTAAAAAAATATAAATAAGCAAAAAACAAAAAGGCGGTTTCGCCTTTTTTAGTTTTATTTAAGTTTTAAGAGTATAATCGGCTTTACAAAAGGGGGGATATGATTGTCCAAGGACATATATATTTTCAAACGAATCGAAAAGAAATACCGCATCAGTTTGACCGATAAAGAAAATCTTCTATCCGAAATTTCCGACAAACTTATCCCCGATTCGCACGGAAAAAGCAGGATTTTCAGTCTTTACTTAGACACCCCCGATTACCGTCTGATACGTGCCTCAATCGAGGCGAAAACATATAAAGAAAAGCTCCGTCTTCGTTGCTACGGAATACCGAATGACGACAGCAAGGTGTTTTTCGAAATAAAGAAAAAATTTAAAGGCGTTGTTTACAAACGGCGCGTTGCGATGACATTAACAGACGCGAAAAACTATATATATAACGGAAGAAACCCCGAAGATTCGCAAATAATGCGCGAGATTGATTACGCGATGAAATTTTACAACCACCCAGCCCCCTCTATGTTAATCACCTACGACCGTGAGGCGTATTATTTAAAAGATGCGCAATACGTTAGAATCACCTTTGATTCGAACATAAAATACCAATTAGGCGAGCTTTTTTATGAAAACGGCAGCGGAAAACAAATACTGTCCGACGATAAATGTATCCTCGAAATAAAAACCGACGGCGCGATGCCGTTATGGTTATCCCACGCGCTCGACAAATACGAAATACTGCCTTCCTCTTTTTCAAAGTATGGCACGGCATACCGCGAAATGCTGACAAACGTACCCGAACCTATATTAGTTTAAGGAGATTTAAAAATGAACGGACTTTTTCAATCGGTCATCGAAACCGAAATGACCGCGAAAGCGTTTCTTATCTGCTTGGCGGCATCGCTTTTATGCGGTTTGATAATCGCAATTTCGGCATCGTTTAAAAACCAAACAACAAAAAGTTTTATTATATCATTGGTGGTTCTCCCGATGATTGTTTTCACCGTTATCACGACGGTAAACGGCAACATCGGCACGGGGGTTGCGGTAATGGGCGCGTTTTCGCTTGTCCGTTTCCGCTCTGTCCCCGGAAAAGCGAAAGACATCGCCGCTATATTCCTCGCGATGACGTCGGGACTTGCCTGTTCGGGCGGTTACATTGCAACCGCGTTACTCTTCACGGTTATCGTATGCGTAGTTTTGTGTGTTCTTTCGATTATCCCTCTCGGCAACGATAAATCGATGGATTTGCAAATCACCATCCCCGAATCACTTCATTTTGCAAACGAATTTGAAGACATATTCAATAAATACACCAAAAAGCATAAACTTATCCGCGCAAAGACGAGCAATATGGGTTCGCTATATAAACTCTTTTACAGAATCGAATTGATTGACACAAACAAAATTCAAGAATTTATCGACGAACTGCGTTGCAGAAACGGAAATTTGGAAATTTCTCTCGCAGAAACAACGGAGGGAATCGAAGAACTGTGAAAAAATCAACTTTTCTCGTTATTTTAATCGCGATTTTTCTTCTTGCCTCTTGTTCGCAAGGCAACGGCAACACCGATTCATCGAATCCGATTTCCGAAATTTCAACAGGTGAATTACCCGAAGATATTTCGAGAGCAGATATTTCAAACATGGATTTTTCGTTCACCGACCGCGACAAAAACGAAAATAGCGCAAACGGCAAAATCCTCACCCCCGAAGAAGTTGACGGCGAATACCTTATTACAAAAGAAGGTGTTTATATCCTTTCGGGCGAAATAAATAACAAAACGGTTCATATCAATGCGCAAGACACCGACAAGATTCAACTTATCCTTGACGGCGTAACGATGAGCAACGACCTCTCCCCCGCT
>JAGBUH010000027.1 GCA_017630915.1 Clostridia bacterium | reverse complement strand
GGAAGGCTCTGTTATCAATATGCTGCAGACCGATGCGGCCATCAATTCCGGCAACTCCGGCGGCCCGTTGTTCAATATGAAGGGTGAGGTTATCGGAATCACCAGTGCAGGATTTGTCGACGGACAGAATTTGAATTTAGCAATACCTATACAAGAGGTGGCAAAAGTACCTCGCAACAAAAATCTCACTTTGCTGGAATTATTCAACCAAACCCCTGCTGTTGAAAGAGCAATTAAACATTTACACGACACTGGAAAACAAGAAATGAAAATATCGGAAAACTCAACCTTATCGCTCACTACCGACAGTTCGTGCTCTCAATTAAGCATATCACTCGACTATAACTACATTGGAAATGTTGACACTACCATTTTCATACAATCAACCAATCCAAAAAACTGCCGTATCGTTTGCCAATATTTTGATTCTAAAATATTTGTTATAGATGGTTTCGACACACATATTTCACACATATCAAATGACACCGCTATGCATTCCTTCAACATGAACCCTTCCGTATTCTCAGGTGAAGCTTCTGCAGAAACAATCGAACTCATCGAAACGCTTTTCGACTTCAGTATTTCCGAACTGATAATGGCATTTGACACATGGCTCAAAGAAAACAACTTCCCTTGCAATGCGTCGGATTTTGGTTTTAATATCCAATAAAATTGGCTGTCCGATTACGCAATGACTAAAGGATTTTCAAGATGTTAGAAAATATCATTCAAGATATACTTATAGCCAAAAACAACGGCGCGTATATTTCAGCATTATCTTTGGCGTTAACGGTTCCCAATATTTTGAGCAATATAGAAAAAGGCAAGAAAACAGAAAAAGCAGATTACATTAAATGGTTCAATGACTGGGTATATAATAAATATTTCAAATTAGAAGAAAACGACGAACTTGAAAATGGCGCTAGAGAAGTTATGGAATTTGACGGCATTAAATGTTACCAGTTGCGTTGTGCATTACTACACTCAGGCAATGTCGATTTGCTCGACAGAAACGGTAACAGAAACATAGACGTTTTCGAATTATGCACTTCCGATACGCGAAATCATGCAGCCGCATGTAATAGAACTGCAAACGGTCCCAAAACCATATATATGTCTGTAAACATCGTATATTTAATCGATGCAATCATCTCGGGAACCAATGATTACATAAGCAAAAACGAAGAACTTATCTCAAACCACAAAAATAGTGATTTTTATCTTAGAACTTTTGGTGGCATACAAATCGAAAAACGTTAACACAAGTACAGCGAGGTGAATTTCACCTCGCTTGTTCTTTATACCTATTAACCACACTATGTATCGCTAACCAAAACCTGTCGAGCGGTGTCAGTGTTGTATGTGAGGGGGCGCCCTCACATACCTCATAACCCCGCGTATTTACTTTTCCTCTAAAATGTGATATATATAATATACATCATTCGTTACAAGGAGAACACTATGATTTTCATCAGCGTGGAGGATTTTTTGACCAAAGCGAATACGATACCGCGTCTAAACCGATCCGAAGAAAGAGCCCTTGCGATTCGTATGATTGACGGCGATGATGAAGCGAAGAAAAAACTTATATACAGTTATCTTCCGTCGGTAGCGTTCCACGTACGTCGTGCGCCGGAGAGCATTCGAACCCTCAATACCGTGTACACCTGTATCAATGCATTAGAAAAAGCAATCGACAGATTCGACTTTTTGCAGGATAGTGAAACTTTTGCGCATCATTTGAGTTGGTGTTTACGTCAATGTATCACCAAATGTATCGCAAACCAAACGTGACAGAAATTTTGAGGTTTTTGATTTTACACAGTTCATCTTACTGCTTACCGCCAATATTGATTTTTCGGCAATATTGTGCTAAAATACATTTGATAACATAAAAAGCAGCAAAGTGAACATACGATTCCGATACACGGGGGATTTCTATGGTGACAAAAGAATCAAAAAGAATTTTTTTATTTGACTTTTTGAGAATCATCTCAGCATGCGCGGTTGTCATGATTCATATTTCGGCGGATTTTATAAAAGATTTCGACGTTGGTACATCGGAGTTCTTATGGGGAAATGTTTTTTCAGCGTTATCGCGTTTTGCCGTACCTATATTTTTAATGATATCTGGCGCATTGATGCTTGATGAGGACAAAAATCTTTCAACGAAAAAAATCATCAAATATGCCGTAAATATTCTTATTTTAACGTTTTCATGGTCGTTTTTATACACGATAGGATACAATGTGATAAAACCGATTGTTTTTAACGAAGCTATCTCGGTGTCCGACATTCTTAACACGTTCTTTAACGGACACTATCATATGTGGTATCTATATGTTTTGGTCGGTTTATATTTAGTAACCCCTTTATTAAGATTCTTTGTCAAAGTTGAAAATTCCACTTTGATTCGCAACTATTTATTATTTTCTTCTATAATTTGCTTTGTGTGTTCTTTTGCAAACGAAATCATCAACCGTCAATTCAAGCAAGAGGACATATTGACGAATTTTATTTCGAATTTCAACTTCAATTACATTTATCAATATTTAATCTACTACATATTGGGTTGGTACATCGTAAAAGTTGGATTCAAAAAAACTACGCGTATCATACTCTATATCGGCGGAATTGCAGGACTTATTACCACGTTCGTCGGCACTCATTTTTCTTTCAAACCCGAAAACGACAGTTATTTTATTTCCAACGACAGTTTAAACATATTTTTATACAGTTTAGCAATTTTCGTTTTTGTGCATTATTTCTTCAAAAGCAAAAACATCGTTTTAAACAAAGTTTGGTTGAAAATTTCTTCCTTAACTTTTGGGGTTTATTTGATTCACTGCATATACCTGTTTGCACTAAAACTAATTTGCGAAAACATCGGATTCGCGATTTTGGAAATCATTATAATATTCGTAAGCAGCATTATATTGTCGTTTTTGACAGCATTTGTCATGTCAAAAATACCATTTATCAAAGCCTTAGTTAGAGGATAACCTAAACTTGCAAATGGTGATCTATTATGAGCAAGAAAATTGTTTCGCTTTCACTTTTTCCGTTTCAGCATCAATATAATGACTTTCGTGCAATAGAAATCGCCAAAGAAATCGGCGTAAAAGCGGTTGATTTCTCTACCGATTTAGCGCGATTTGATTGCAGGAATCCTAATTCCGTATACAGCAAGGGAGATGAAGCGGTTACCGAATATTTTTCGAAAATAAAGCACTTTGCCGATAAAGACGGCGTAACAATATGTATGACACACGGCAGAGGGGCAGGATTCAAAAACATAAAAGAAGAAGACGAAGCGTTAATTGAAAATGCGCGTCTTGACTGCCTTGCGGCAAGTGTCTTGGGCGCGCCAGTTTGTGTTATACACGCGGTTACTACGATTTTCATGGGGCCCGACTGTCCGCCCGAATTCATGCACAAATTAAACTTTGATATGTTTGCTCGCATTATTCCCTTTGCGAAAAAACACGGCGTTAAACTCGCCACCGAAACCTTTGGCGATGCTTTCAACTATAACACTTGCGACTTTTTCGGTAATATTGACGAATTTATCAAGTCGTATAACGACGTTTGCGCCGTCGAAGATTTCAAAGAGCACTTTAAAATTTGTGTAGATACTGGTCATTCCAACAAGGCTACTCGTTTTAACAACAACCCCGAACCTGCCGAAGTTATACGCAAACTCGGTTCGAACATTATACGCCTACACCTTAACGACAACGACAAAATAACCGACCAACACAAAATACCGATGACGGGGTGCATTAACTGGGAAGACGTTTTTGATGCGCTTGACGACATCGACTATAACGGATATTATAACATGGAGTTGAGTTTAGGTTATTTCGGCAAGGAATATATGGCCGAAACCGCAGAATTTGCAGTAAAAATGATGCAGAATTATTTGGATAGAAGGTATTCAAAAGACTAAAACAGCGGAGTGAAATTCACTCCGCTGTTTTTGCGTTTAATTGATATTAGAATTCACATACAACCGTATGCTCTGTTCCCTCTGCGAAGATGGGAGCGCTACAGCCGTCGATTATATTACCGTCAACGGTGAGTTTATAAGTACCCGTACGTTTGAAGGTGATATTATAAGTTGCACCGCGATATACACGGGAAACAAACGCTTCATTCCATTCAGACGGGATGCAGGGTTTGATTTTAAGACCTGTCCATTCGCCACCGACACCGAGGATATATTCGGTAATATCGCGATAGATCCAACCTGCCGTACCGGTAATCCAAGAATAGAACGAGAAGCCTGGGCGATTGGGTTCTTGCGGGCCGAGGTACATATTTGTGACAACGTAGGGTTCAACGCCCGAATTGTCGTTTTTGGGGTTATCGTAGCTAATAAGTTTAAGCGTTTCGAAAGCGGTGTCCGCCTTGCCCAACTTGCAGTCAGCGGCAATTTTAAACGCGACGCCGTGGTTATAAACCGAGCCGTTTTCGTATCCGCCGGGGATAAAGTATGCCATACGGCCGATATGTTCGTCTTTCTTGCTGTAAGGCGGTTCACATTGAACGTAACCGAAGTCGCACTTCAACTTATCCTCAACCGTTTGCATAACCTTGTTAAGCCCGTCTTCGTCGAGCATATCGGCGAGAACAGCCCAAGTTTGAGTATTGAGGTAGGTTTGACCTTCAACGTTGGTCTTCGAGCCGACGAGTTCGTCCCAGTCGGTGATACCGTAGATAAATTGGTCGCCCTCGAACGCGTTTTCAAGAATAGCGGCTTTGAGAATCGCTTGTTCTTCCTTGGTTTTCTTAATAAGGTCTTCCTTACCGCCCATAATTTCGCAGATACGGCAAAATTCGGTGAGTGCCTTAACCGTCGCGATACTCAACCAAGCGCTTTCGCCTTTTTGTTGGTAGCCGGTGTTATTTATCGAGTCGTTCCAGTCGCCGCCGCCCCAGAGAACCATATTTCTCGCGCCTCTGTTATCCAAAAGGAAGCGTAGGCCTCTATACATGTGTTCAAAAACGGTTCCGCTTTCGTCACATTCAAAATAGGGGCAAACTTCGTCAAGTACAGAGAGGTCACCCGTTTCGTTAAGGTATGCCAAAACGGTCGCAGGAATCCACGCCGCGCCGTCATAATAAGGAGTACGCGCAATCGGGTCAAAGGCACGCATCGGGTTACCGTTGGGTCTTTGGTGTGCAAGGCAGAGAAGAATTTTTTCTCTCGTCATCTTACCGTCAAAAGCGGCAAGACCTGCTGCATCCTGCATAATATCGCGGAATCCCTTGGAACATACACGTCCCCAAGTTTTACCGAGCGAGATTTGGCGTTTGAGCCAAGTGTTTATCATCGTGTTGATATATTCGTCGGGCGATTTGAGAACATAGAGTTTATCCATATCGTCAGCAACGCGCTTAACTTCGGCAATTGCATTTTCGAAAGCGCCTTTTGCGAGGTACATATCTGCAAGTTCGGTCGCGTTTTCGATACTTGTTGCAATACCTGCAACGATATACACAACCGTTTCCTCACCTGCGTTAAGGTCGAGTTTAAACTGCATTGCGCCGCAGTAGGTATCGTCAAACGACGAGCCATTATTGGAAAGCGAATCGTTATGCAATCCCTTAGGATCTGCCCAGGAGTTATAGATGCCTCTGAAATTGATGTCGCTCAAATCATAAGAATCGGGCTTCATACTTGCTTTCATGTATACACCGCTGTAATCGTGGTCAACAGCAAATGCATCGTGGCAGAAGTACAAGCCGCCGAGCGCTTCTTCATAATCGGCGTGTCCGTATGCCAAGTGAGTGGTCACGTTAGCATCGGGACGGCAATACGGAATAAGGTCGATTTTCTTGACCGTGTCGGTATTGTTCTTAACCGTTACTTTCCAAAGTTCCGCATGTCCCGTTGTGGGAACGGTGATGGTGAACGAGGTTTCGATACCTTCGTACTCGCTGACGATTTGTTGATAACCGATACCGACGTGACATTCATATTTCGAAAACGGTTTATTGGAATAGTTTCGGTTGATATCGTAAAAACTACCGTTTTCGCGGTTTTTGATATAT
>JAGBUH010000026.1 GCA_017630915.1 Clostridia bacterium | reverse complement strand
GGGTTCGAACCGGCGACCCCCAGGGCCACAACCTGGTACTCTAACCAACTGAGCTACAGCCACCATAAATGGAGTGCCTTGAGGGACTCGAACCCCCGACCTCCTGCTTAGAAGGCAGTTGCTCTATCCAGCTGAGCTAAAGGCACTTATTATTTATTCCCACAAATGAAAATTGTCGGGAAAATGGAGCGGGTGACGGGAATCGGACCCGCGCGACCAGCTTGGAAGGCTGGGATTCTACCATTGAACTACACCCGCGTATAGTATAATCAATCGAAAAATCAAAAATGTTTGCACAATTGCCGCAACGGTTAAGTTTGATGTTAAGGCGGCGCGGTTTTCACACCGCCTTAAACTAATAAACTTATGCTAAACCGTTGAGAAGCTTAGTGTACTGGCTCTTCTTACGAGCAGCATTATTTTTGTGGATAATGCCCTTGGAAACAGCCCTGTCTACCATGCCGACGGCTTCAAGATAAGTCTTTTCGGCAAGTGCCTTATCGCCTTCGGCGATAGCTGCCTTATACTTCTTAACAGAAGTTTTCATAGCAGACTTGAACATCTTATTCTGAAGCGTCTTGGTTTCGGTAACTTTAACACGCTTTTTAGCAGATTTAATGTTAGGCATGCACTCTGCACCTCCCATTTGAATTTTGGAACCAGTACATCATAACATACTTTTTCGCTTTTTGCAATAGGTTACGGCAAAAAATTATAAAAAATTTTCATTTTGGGTAAAATTATAAAAAATAGGTGTAAATAGGGTGATTTTATGTTTCAAAAGCGAACGGATTTGGCACTTGAAGTGCATGAACTGCACGGTAATGAATCGGGAATAACGGTGCAAGAATTAAAAAAAGGCGGGTTTAACGTTACCGTCGCAGAAGTGTCGAACGGAAAAGGCGAAGAGGTTTCGGGGAAACGCGCGGGGAAATATATAACCGTTGAAATGGGAAAAATCTGGCAAAAGGATAAGGACGTGTTCGAACGCGTCGCCAAACTGATTTCAGAGGAAATACAATCGCTTTTGCCTGAAAAAGACGGTTGCGTCCTTGTCGCAGGTTTGGGGAATGAGGAAATAACGCCCGATTCGCTCGGACCGCGCGTTGTGAAAAAACTGCTTGTTACAAGGCATATACAAGCTATCGACCGAGAATTGTTTGTCGATGCAGGGTTTGGCTGTGTTGCGGCATTAAGTCCCGGTGTGCTCGGTCAAACGGGTATCGAAAGTTCGGAGATTATTAAAAGCGTTTGCAACTCGGTGCGTCCCAAATGCGTTATTGTTATAGATTCACTTGCATCTCGCAGATTGAACCGACTTGCATCGACGGTTCAGATTTCAGATGTCGGTATAAGTCCCGGTTCGGGTGTATCCAATCGACGTCCCGAACTTGACGAATCAACCCTCGGTGCTCCCGTGATTTCAATCGGTGTTCCGACGGTTGTCGATGCCGCAACACTTGCTTATGATTTGCTCGAAGAGCATAGCGGAAAAGAGGATGAAGGGTTTGCCGAGGTTATAGAAAGGGTGCTTGTCGGAAGCGGAAAGGATATGTTCGTCACGCCGAAAGAAAATGACGTAATTGCACGAGAAACTGCTAAACTTCTCGCATGTGCGATAAATATGGCGGTGCACAGAATGGAGATAAAAGAAATTAACGAATTTATCGATTAAAACAATCATATTTAAAGACGTTCACGCATATAATTTTGCGAGGATGTGATAAAATGAAAAGAAAATTAACGGTAATGCAAAGACAAGCCATACTGAAATGGTTTTGCATTATACTATCGGTTTCGATGCTCGTAGGGGTTTTTACGGCTGTGCCGTATATTGCGAGGGCGATACCGAAAGTGAGCACAAGCGATTCGCGGAATTTGCTGGACGGTGCGCCTGCTATGGGAAACGGAATCCCGACGTTTGCCCTCGGGGCAGGCGATTTTGAGGAGGAATCGGAAGAAGAAAACGACGTGATAATCGATCCCGAGGGCGAGTTTGAACCCGAAACGCCGATACCGATTCCCACTCCGAGCGAAAACGATCTGCCTGTGTTTTCAAATAACTTCGCTTGGTATGAAATTTCTGATGATGCGACGTTGAATATCATCAACAAAACCAAGTTTTCGGTGGATTTGCCGTCGTTTCTGAAAAAGCCGTTTCCGATAAATTCGTCTATCCCGAATGACGAACCGCTTGTGTTGATAATACATACACACGGAAGTGAAAGCTATCTTGATAACGGGTATGACTTTTACTCGCACGAAGAAACGTTTCGTTCGCTCGACACCGACAAAACCGTCGTTCATATCGGAAAGCTGCTTTGCGAAAAACTCAATTCGCTTGGTATAAATACGGTTCACGATACCGAAATGTACGATATAACCGATTTCAACCGTTCCTATAATTACTCGCGCGAGGGGATAAAAAAGGCACTTGCCAAATACCCCACGATACAGTTTGTTATTGACCTTCATCGCGATTCGGTTTTTGACGCAAACGGCAACAACGTAAAACCGATTGCGACTTTGAACGGTAAACAATGTGCGCAACTCATGTTGGTAATCGGCACTAATGAGGGCGGTTCGAATCACCCGAATTGGCGCGACAATCTTACCTTTGCCACATATCTGCAACAGAAGATGAATGACCTTTATCCGACACTTGCACGACCGATAAATTTGCGTTCTGCCGCGTTCAATCAAGCGCTGACAAAAGGAAGCATTCTGTTGGAAGTGGGCGCTTGCGGAAACACGTTGGAGGAAGCCGAAAATGCGATTTTGCTTTTCGCACAGGCGTATGCAAGTCTTTTAAAAGAAAACCTGAAATAGCGGTTTCGGAGTGAGGAGAAACGACGTTATTTTTTGAAGAAAAACGAGCGTCGACGTACTTTGTACGTCGGCCGAAGTTTTTCTTCAAAGCCCTTGAAAATACAATTTTCAAATACATTATGAATCCAAAACCTAATAAAATAAGATATGCTTCTCTATCCAAAAGGGAAGCATATCTTTTATTGTTATATTCTTTCAAGGGAGGAAAGAACGAGTTTATCCTCGCTCCGCCCTCAGTTTTTCCTTCCTTTATATTATATATAATATACTATATGGTGTTTTTGTTTGTGAGGTCGATGTCGAACTTGACGAGGATTGTATCTCTCCCGATTCGCTCGATATCGCACCAAGGAACGACGATTCGATTCTTCGCCGAAAGTGAGGCGAGTAATCCGTTGCCGGGTAGAACTATCGAACGTATCTCGCCTGTGCAGGAATTAAATTCAAGGTCGCAAACGCAACCGAGCAAACTTCCGTCGCGTATGTTGATGACTTCCTTGTTTCGCAATTCCGAAAATGTGGTCATTGCCGATATCAGAGCAGTATGCATATCAATCCGCCGCTGCCTTCGTTTATAATGCGTTGAATAGTACCTGCGATTTTTGCTCTTGCATCGTCGGGCAGGTGCGCCAACTTGCTGTTAAGACCTTCGCTTACAAGTTCGTGAAGCGTTTTACCGAACATATTCGATTCCCAAATGCTCTTGGGGTCTTCTTCAAATTCTTTCAAAAGGAAACTGACAAGTTCTTCGGATTGGCTTTCGGTTCCGACTATCGGGTTGACTTCGGTTTCGATGTCGGCTTTCATCATGTGAATCGACGGTGCGCTCGCTTTTAGTTTAACGCCGTAGCCACCGGGCTGTTTCACGATTTCGGGTTCTTCAAGCGTTAGGTCTTCGATTGACGGCATGACGATTCCGTAGCCGTCGTTCATGACGTCGTCTATGGCACTGGCAACCTTGTCGTATTTTTTCTTAATGTCCGAAAGTTCGGTCATGATGGTAAGCAAAGCACGTTCGTTCTCAATTTCAAAACCGCTTTTTTCGCCGAGTATCGAATAAAAAATCTTGTCGGGAATACGAATGTCGACTTTTGCGCTGCCTGAACCGAGGTCAAGGAGTTCAAGTCTGGAATCAATGCTTCCGTCTTCTTTAAAAGCATCTACCGCATCGCGTATTTCGCCGACGCGTTTTAAACGGCACACCGTTTCGGATATATGCGAAAACAGATGCGTTTTTAATTCGTCATCTTCATCAAGCACGTCTAACCATGCAGGGAGTGTAAAGCGCATTTCGCGGATAGGGAATTCGTATAAAAGTCCCCTTAAAATATCTTTTATATGCGATTCGTTCATGTTAAGGCAATTCATCGGCAAAACGGGTACGTCGTATTCGTTTTCCAATTCGTTTGCCAAGGTTTGAGAAGAAGCCGAATTCGGATTTTCGCAGTTAAGTACCACGACGAAAGGTTTTGAAAGCGATTTTAATTCCGAAACGACGCGTCTTTCGGATTCGACGTATGCATCGCGCGGAAGTTCGCCGACCGTACCGTCGGTGGTGACGAAGATACCTATTGTAGAGTGTTCTGCGATGACTTTGCGTGTGCCTGTTTCCGCCGCCTTTTCAAACGGAAGCGGTTCGTTGGACCAAGGTGTCATTACCATTCGGGGCTGTCCGTCTTCGATGAGTCCCATCGCACCGGGTACGACGTAACCCACGCAGTCTATAAGTTTCACCCTACATTCCGCGCCCTCGTCAAGCGGTATGCTTACGGCTGTTTCGGGAATGAATTTCGGCTCGGTTGTCATAACCGT
Source organism: Clostridia bacterium (assembly GCA_017630915.1). GTDB lineage: Bacteria > Bacillota > Clostridia > Oscillospirales > CAG-382 > Coliplasma. Next base: position 3,797 of record JAGBUH010000026.1, on the reverse strand, counting down.
TTTTCCCGACGCCGATTGCGGCATTTCGTCTTTTGCGCGTTCGCGTGCGTTCAAAGATTCGATGTTCGGGAGGATAAGATTTTCGGTAAAGCGTTTTATCAACGTCGATTTGCCTGTTCTTACCGGTCCCACCACACCAATGTAAATATCGCCGCCCGTTCTTGTGGCGATATCGCTGTATATTCCCATATCGGTCATATCTGTGTCCTCCTTGCGTTTTGTTACATGTGTATTCGTGCGGATTTTTATATAGAACCGATTGACAACATTTCTTTTTTGTGATATCCTCGGATATGGAAAAAAGTTTTCATGGGGGTAAATATTATGATAAAAAGAATCGGCGTTTTAACAAGCGGCGGCGACGCGCCGGGTATGAATGCGGCGGTACGTGCCGTCACCCGTCTTGCGCTATATAAGGGTATCGAGGTTATGGGTATCTATAACGGATATCAAGGACTTATCGAAGGTAACGTTCAACAGTTACATGAACGTGACGTTTCGTTTATTATAAACAGGGGCGGAACAATGCTCTATTCTGCGCGCAGTACCGAATTCCGTCAATGGGAAGGTGTGCTTAAAGCGGCGAAGACCTGTAATGATTTCGGTATCGAAGGCATCGTTACGATAGGCGGCGACGGTACTTTCCGTGGCGCAGTTGATTTGACAAACGCAGGAATTCCTTGTATTGGTATCCCTGCGACGATTGATAACGATATTGCAAGTACCGAAGCGACTATCGGTTTTGATACTGCTATGAATACGGTTGTTCAACTTGTTGACAAACTTCGTGATACAAGCGAAAGCCATTCGCGTTGTACCGTTGTTGAAGTAATGGGCAGGGAAGCAGGCGACATCGCGCTTCAAACCGCGATTGCGCTCGGTGCGGTTACTGCGGTTATTAAAGAAATACCTACCGACTTCGATCACGTTATCGAAAAGATGATTGAAGCGCGTAAAGGTGGCAAACGTAACTTTATTATTATCACCTGCGAGGGGATGGGTAAAGAATACGGCGAAGAATTGAGCAAGATGATCGAAAGCAGAAGCGGTATCGAAACCCGTTTCGCAAGACTCGCGCATATCCAACGCGGCGGTGCACCTACGTTACGCGACCGTGTGCTTGCTACTCAAATGGGTTGTGCGGCGGTTGAGAATCTTATTTCCGGTCAAATGAAGCAGGTTATGTGTTTGCGCGGTAATAATATCGTTGCTATGGATATTTTCGATGCGCTTACCGTGGATAAACTGATGAAGGGCAAACTCAAACCCGAAGAAGAGGAAGCAATCCCTCCCAACAAACTCTACGAAATGAAACGTATTGTTGCAGATAAGCAAGCATATAAAAAGTACCTTAATTATATAATCGACCATATCACGCTTTAATGATATATAATAACGGCAAAAAATGTTAGTGCTTTTTCCAAGATGATGTGTTGACATTGATTTTTTAGTATGTTATAATATGAAATGAGTTATGGGATAATTTGTCCCGAAAAAATAAAAATCAGAAAGGAAACTCACACATGAAGAAGATTATTGCTATTCTTCTCTCCGTTCTCATGGTTGTTTCTATGGTAGTTGTATTTGCAGTTCCTGCATCCGCTGAAACAATTGTTGTTGACGGTGATCTTGCTGATGACGGCTGGGCTGCTGACGGTTGGACAACTGTTACTCCCGACAACGGTTATTGGCAAACTGTCCCCAAGACCTCTGATACTCTTTCTTACAAGTATCAGCTCCGTTCCGATGACACCAAACTTTACGGTGCAGTTATCGCCGACTGTGCTCTCGTAGTAGGCGGCAACGGCGCAGGCACCAACGTTCGTTTGTGGATCAGAACCAACGACGAAGCTACCGTTTATACTCATTTCTATGATATAAACGCAGCTGCTCTCGATGCTAAGTACAACACTAAGACAGATGCTAACTCGGCTGCAAAAATCGACGGAACTTCTCTCAACGGTGTTGCAGTTGAAAACGAAGGCAAGTCCTACTTCGAATTCTCTGTTGATCTCTCTGAATTCGGCGGCAAGACTTCGTTCGACTACTTTATGTCTGTTTCGAACAAGGTTAACGAAAACGTATGTCTCTTCTATCCCGTAGTTACCGAAGGTGCAGATAGAAAAGACAATCTTCCTTACAACACTTGGGATGCTGCAAACGACATCACCGTTAACACCGCTGATATCGCTCTCAAAGCTGACGTGGCTGACGAAGAATCTTCCGATTCTGACGTTTCTGTTGAATCTGCAAACGTAGCCCTCGGCAAGAACTACACAGGTGCTGATGCTGCTAATGCAACTTATACCGCTAACCTTACAGACGGCGAAGCTTCTGATGAAGAAAAATATGAAAGCATCTGGTTTGGTCTTTACTACAACTCGAAGGCAACTACTCCCAGCGTAAACGCTCCCGATGGCGTTGCTAACATTGTTATCGACCTTGAAGATGTTTACAATCTTGATGAAGTTAAACTTCACTTCTGGAACGCTAACACTTCCGGTATCGGCGCTCCTGCTTCCATCGCTGTTTCGGTTTCCGAAGACGGCGATACCTACTCCGATGCTATCGCAGTAGATCCCGCAGTAGGCGACGCTCCCGCATGGACCGCTAAGGAACTCGGCGAAGTTTCCGGCCGTTACGTTAAATTCACCATCACCATGGCAGAAGGTGCTACTTGGTGCTTCCTTAACGAAATCGAAGTTTACGGTGACGTTGAAGTTGCAGCAGGCGACGTTTCTGACGTTCCTTCTACTCCCGGCAAGCCCAACACCCCTGTTAAACCCGGTGATGCTTCCAACTCCGTGGTATTTGTTCTCATCGCTCTTATCGCAATGGCAGGTTCCGCAGTTGTTATCAAAAACCGCAAATAATTATTTGAATTTTTAATCAAAATACGAATAATTACATAACGGAGATGCTTCCATCGAAGCATCTCTGTTTTTTGTTTTAAACGATGTCTCAAATAAACAAAATGATTATTATGATTTCTCCAAATATTGTAAAAAACAATTGACAACCACTATTAGTTGTGATATGATAAAAACAGAGTTTTTATAATTTATTATTTAAAGAAAGGAAAAAAAACAAATGAAGAAAACTCTTGCATTTATCCTCTCCGCACTTTTGGTTGTTTCTATGTTTGCAGTATTTGCAACCGCAGAATCCACCAACATCCTCGCTGGTAAGACCTATACCCTTTCCGGCTGTGGCGTTAAAGATGCATACCATGCAAACCTCACCGACGGTGCAGCTGCTACCGATTTGAATGGCGACAACGCTGCTAACTGGTTTGGTTTCTACTGCAACGGCGAAGATGCGACTGTCATCAACGCTCCCAACAAAGTTGGTTACGCTACTTTCGATCTCGGCGGTTCCTACACTATCGACAAGATCAGAACCAACCTCATCTGCAACACCAGCTGGGGCATTTCCGCTCCCGAAGCTGTTAAAGCTTACGTATCCAACGACGGTGAAGCTTGGACTGAAGCAGGTGCTTTCGAATTTACACTCGTTGACGGCGAAAACGCTTGGACCGAAATCACCGGTAACTGGACCGCTAAGTACCTCAAAGTAGAATACACTCTTACCGGTTCTTGGGCATTCACCAATGAAATCGAAGCTTACGGTGTAGAAGCTGCTGCTGATTCCTCTGATGATGCTGCTTCCTCTGATGATGCTGCTTCCTCTGACGATGCTGCTTCCTCTGACGACGCTGCTTCCTCTGACGACGCTGCTTCCTCTGACGACGCTGCTTCCTCTGACGACGCTGCTTCCTCTGACGACGCTGCTTCCTC
>JAGBUH010000256.1 GCA_017630915.1 Clostridia bacterium | reverse complement strand
CGCGTCGGCAAAACTTCTCGGTTTGGACGAAAAGGGAATATACAATGCAATTTCGCTGTCGGCAATTCAGTCAAGCGGACTTATGTTGATTACCGAAAGCGGTCAATCTTGCAAACCTATAAACCCTGCAAATGCGGCACGATGCGGCATTTTGGCAGCACAACTTGCTCAAAAGGGAATCGAAAGTTCGTCTTATCCTTTGGAAAGTCCAAAGGGATGGTTCCATGCAATGTCCGATTCTGTCGATGAAACCGAAGTGACGGAAGGTCTTGGCGAAATCTTTACAATTTGCGAAAGTTATCTTAAACCATATCCGTCTTGCCGACATACTCATTGCGGAATAGAAGCCGCATTGAACATTCATCAAAGCCTTTTTGATAAATATGGAAGCATTGACGTGCAAAAATTGGAACGAATTGCGGTGTATATCTACCCGAATGCGATTCGTGTTGCAGGTAATATTCAAATGCCTCAAACCGATGAGGAATCTAAATTTTCCATCCACTATGCTTTGGCAGTCGCATTGTGGAGAGGGCATTTTAATTTGGATGATTTGAATGTTACAAATACCGAAACCGAAGTTTTGGATATTATTAAAAAAATCGATATAATTCCCGATGAAGGTATGGAAAACAAAAGTGCGGGAATTCGCGGGGCAAAAGTCTGCTTGGTGTGTACTGACGGTACAGTTTATGAACAAGATATAAAAATCCCCAAAGGCGATGCCGCAAACCCGTTTACGATGCAGGAATTACAAGACAAATTGGCTGTTTGTGCATACGGTGTTGTTACGGCAGAACAACAGAATCGTTTGATTTCTGCCGTTGAATCGTTTGAAAAGATAGAAAAATATTGTTCAATCAATACTTTGTTTGATGTGGTTGAAAGGATTTGAAAATGCCTCTTGATGTTGTTTCATTATTGATATTTATCGCTTGTATTGTTCTTTTTGTTTGGGACAAACTTCCGATGGCAACAACTGCCATTCTCGGCTGTGTTGTTATGGTGATTTTCGGGGTATGCGATTTCAAAACTGCATTCGGGCAATTTGCGTCCAGCACCGTTATTCTAACGATTGGCGTTATGATTATCGGTGCGGCTATTTCTGAAACAAAATTGGCGGAAGCCATTGGCGAGTGGATTGTTCGTGTTTCAAAAGGTTCTGAACGCAAACTTATCGTTGGTACATATTTAGTGTCGGCGGTGATGTCCGCGTTTTTGACCAATTCGGCGGTACTTGCAATTTTTATCCCCATTATCATGGGATTATCTAATAAAAATATTAAGCCGAAAAATCTAATTATGCCTATTGCGTACGGTTGTGTAATAGGCGGTGCTTCTACACTTGTAGGTTCTACCCAACAGATGACGGCGCAAGGGTTGTTGGAGGAGGCAGGTCTTCGTACCTTCAAGACCTTTGATTTTTCGTTGGTCGGCGGTGTCTTGGTTTTGTTGGGCTTGTTTTATTGCTTGTTTGTCGGTTGCCGCCGCGGTGAAAAAATCTGGGGTAACCGTAACGACGAAACCGATTATGCCTTGGAAAAGACCAATAATAAACAAAAAAAGACAAAAATGATTATAGTGGCGGTTATTTTTGCTGTTACCGTTGTGCTTTATATAACCGAATGGATTCCCTTGGCGATTACAAGTTCCGCCGCTGCACTATTGTGCATCATTACCGGTTGTATTTCTCAGTCCAAGGCGATTACAAGCGTGAATTGGAATATTGTTGGACGCTTGGCAGGTTGCTTGGGTATCGCCAAAGCGTTAGAGGCTGCCGGCGGTACTAAACTCATTAGCGATGGTGTACGTTTCTTGGCAGGCGATTCAATCAATCCTATGCTTTTGTTCTGTGTTTTGGTGTTGATGGTTCAGGTTACAAGCCAGTTTATTTCAAATTCTACCGCGATTTTGATTGTATTGCCTATCGTCATCAGTATTGCTCCCGACCTTGGACTTAATACTTATACTTTTGCATTGGGTATCACACTTGCTTCGGGCGTGGCATTGAGTTGCCCGTTGGCAAGTTCTACACTTGGTATGTCCATGAGCGTGGGCTACCGTTTCAACGATTATTTCAAATATTCGATTTTCTTTGATATTATTGCTTATTTAACAATCATTATAATGGTACCGATGATTTACGGTCTGACGGTATAAAGAATTAAAATCTACAAATCGTTACTGCATAGGGGCTTCTTTTTGTAGCGTAGCGGAAAGGTGTTATATATGAAAATTTTATACGTTACAACTATTGGCGGAACAATGCTCTTTTTTAAGCAATTTATAAAAGAATTGGTGGGAGCAGGTCATACTGTTGATATTGCCGCGAATACAAGTATATCCAATGTGCCGAACGAATATATAGAACTCGGCTGTAACGTGTTCCCCATATCCTGCACCAGAAGTCCTTTTTCAAAAGGCACGTTAGTTGCTATAAAACAATTAAAGCAGATTGTATCAAAGGGCAATTACGATTTGGTGCATTGTCATACACCTATCGCAGCTATGTGTACCCGTCTCGCTTGCCGTAAGGCTCATAAGAACGGTACAAGAGTTATTTACACGGCTCACGGATTTCATTTTTACAAGGGCGGTCCTATCCAAAACTGGTTGCTCTATTATCCCGTCGAAAAGGTCTGCGCGCATTTCACCGATGTGCTGATTACGATCAACAAAGAAGATCATGCTTTGGCTCAAAAGAAAATGAAGGCAAAGCAAATAGAATATGTTCCGGGCGTTGGCATTAACGTTTCTAAATTTGCCGATGCTGTTGTGGATAGAGATGCCAAACGCGACGAAATAGGCGTTCCTCGCGATGCGTTTTTCATACTTTCTGTCGGCGAATTGAATCATAATAAGAATCATGAAGTTATAATCAGAGCTTTGGCGGAAATTAAGAATAAAAATGTACACTACGGAATAGCAGGAAAAGGTTCTTTGCATGATTATTTAATCTCATTATCGAAAGAACTCGGCGTTTCGGAACAGGTGCATTTGTTGGGTTTTAGACCTGATATCCCCGAATTGTATAAAAGCGCCGACTTGTGTGCTTTTCCGTCTGTGCGTGAGGGGTTGGGACTTGCCGCAATCGAAGGTATGGCGGCAGGACTTCCTCTTATTGTGTCGGATAACCGCGGCGCAAAATCCTATGCGACCGATAATGTTAATGCGATTATCTGTCCTATCGGCAACCATGTGTCTGAATATGCAGATGCTTTAAACAGAATGATTGCTGACGATTCTATGCGAAAATCAATGGGTGAATATAATTTTGATTTTGCAAAGAAATTTGAAGTAAAACAAATCAATGAACAAATGAGAGAAATTTATAAAATTCATGATTAAGCAAGTTGGTGTTGTGTCATGGTTGTAACATTGGGTAAATTTTCAAGTTTGGTTTTATATCTGACTGTATATACTTTATCCGCGCTGTTTTTGTATATAGCCTCCTGTTCGTCAAGAAAAAAGAATAAGTTTATTATTGGGGCAATAGCAATTTTGCTCCCCTGTATTTTGGCTGGCTTTCGATACGGTGTAGGTGTAGACTTTTTAAATTATAAACACCTATATGAGACATATTCGGGAATGACGTTTGCCGAGTATCTTAATTATGAGCATATAACCGAAATATCTGCATATTTTTTCAGTAAAATAGCCGCGCTTTTCAATTTTCCTCAACTGTTCTTTATTTTGTATGCATTTTTTATTTATGCACCGGTTGCAAAAATCATAATGGAACGAGAGGGGAAAGGCGAAACCTTCTTCTTGGCATTGTTTTTTTTGTTAGGTTCTTTTTCAACAGGTTTAAATATTATGCGTCAGGTGGCTGCCGCAAGTATTTTGCTGTATTCTTTGAAATATATAACCGACCGCAATTTGAAAAAATTCGTATTTGCGGTTGTAATTGCCGCAGTATTCCACGTTAGTGCGATTATAATATTGCCGTTGTATTTTATATGGAATAAGAGAGATAAGTTCAGCATTTTTCAATTCAAATCATGGTTGATTATTGCCGCTTATTTTGTTTTTGCCCTCAACCTACCGCTTCTTTTGCGTTTGCTCGGTGACCGT
>JAGBUH010000255.1 GCA_017630915.1 Clostridia bacterium | reverse complement strand
ATTAAAAAAATACTTGCAATTATGTTAATTTATGTTAAAATGAAGTAAATATATTAAATTGAGGAGGTAAAGGTGAATAACGGTTTTTATGCAATGCTTTTTCGAATGAAGCATATCAAACGTTGGGGGATAATGCACTCTTTGATTCCTGATTACCTTTCCACCCATTCACTTGAAGTCGCTTTTATCGCTCATTCACTTGCGATTGTTGGAAATACTTATTTCGGAAAAAGTTATAATTGTGATGCGATTGCCGTAAAGGCTATGTATCATGATGTTCCCGAAATATTTACGGGTGATATACCCACACCTGTAAAGTATTTTAGCGACGAAACAAAATCAGCGTATTCTTCGGTCGAATCGGCATCGCTAAATAAACTTTCGGATATGCTTCCGAATGATTTTCGAGATAAGTACGTTTCCTACTTTGAACACACCGGAGAAGAACATACTCTTATTAAAGCCGCTGACAGAATTTCTGCATATATAAAGTGCATGGAAGAAAAAAATTACGGCAATCGCGAATTTGAAATTGCCGGTGAACGATTGCTTTTGACGGTCAAAGAAATGAAATGTGAGGAAGCTGATTATTTTTTGAAGCATTTTTTGGAACCGTTCGGATTACCAATCGATTCAATCATAGAAAAAGAATAAATTAAAAAATATAAAAACACATTAAGAAAGGTTTTATTATGAAAATAGGACTTATTGCAGATTCTCTCCGTCTTGATTTCGAAGACAGTATCAAGGCCGCTAACAAACTTGGAGTTACAGGTGTACAAAAGTACATGACCTTCGGTGATTTCACCGCAGAAGACCTTACTCCTTCCCGTATCAAAGAAGTAAAGGATATTATGTCCTCTAACGGTCTTATATTCTCTGCTATCTGTGGCGACTTTAACGTAGACCTCGATGACGAAGATGTTGTTGAAAACTCTATGAGAGTTCTTGACAAAGCGAAAGAACTCGATTGTCATATCGTTACCACTCACATCGGTCATATCTATGAAACCGACGATGCACGTATGGAAAAGATTAGAACTAATGCGCAAAAACTCGCCGTTTATGCTGATAGCATCGGTTCTGTATTTGCTGCTGAAACCGGTACGGAAAAGGCGGTTGTTCTTAAATCCTTCCTCGATTCTCTCGGCGCTAAGGGCCTTCGTGTAAACTATGACCCTGCCAACCTCGTTATGGTTGCTGGCGATGACCCTGTTGCAGGCGTATATACTCTTCGTGATTATATTGTTCATACCCACGCAAAAGACGGTATAAAGACCGGCAACACTTCTTGGGAAGAACTTCCTCTCGGTACCGGCGGAGTTGATTTTGATAAATATATCGCGGCTCTTAATGATATCGGTTATGACGGATATTTGACCATCGAACGCGAAGTTGGTGACGATCCTGCGGCTGACATCAGCATGGCAGTTGACTTCCTCAAAGGCAAACTTAACAAACTTAACATTAAATTGGGTTAATTATGAACGATAAAATGATTTTCAAAGGTAAAACGGCGGTTGTAACCGGTGGTGGCGGTGTTTTGTGTTCTGCTTTTTGTGAAGCATTGGCTGAACGTGGAGCGAACGTTGCGGTACTTGACTTAAATGCCGATAATGCTAACGCGGTTGCTGAAAAAATCAACGCAAAAGGCGGTAACGCTATCGGTCTTTCTGCAAACGTTTTGGAAAAAGAAAGCCTTGCTGCTGCAAAAGATGCTGTTATGGCAAAATTTGGAAGTATTGATATTCTAATCAATGGAGCAGGCGGTAATAATCCCCGTGCAACAACCGATAAAGAATATCTTTATCCCGAAGATTTAGATTCGGCGGAAGATATTAAAACCTTCTTCGATCTTGATCCCAAAGGTGTGGGTTTTGTATTTGACCTTAACTTTTTGGGTACGTTGTTACCTACGCAGGTTTTTTCCGCGGAAATGTGTAAGAATGGGGGAGTGATTATCAATATTTCCTCGATGAATGCATATCGTCCTCTTACTAAAATTCCTGCTTATTCTGCGGCTAAAAGTGCTATTTCCAACCTAACTATGTGGTTGGCGGTTCACTTTTCGAAGGTTGGCATTCGTGTAAATGCGATTGCTCCCGGATTCTTTGTAACAGCTCAAAACAAGGCGTTGCTTTTTGATGAAAACGGTAAACCTACCGCCAGAACAGAAAAGATTCTCGCAGCTACTCCTATGGGCAGATTCGGCGATCCCGATGAACTTATCGGAACATTGGTTTATCTTTGTGATAATAATGCTTCGGGTTTTGTAAACGGTACTGTAATACCTGTTGATGGCGGTTTTGCTGCATATTCGGGTGTATAATTCTATAACAGTATATTCATTTTTTACTCATATCGACAAAAATGACTTATGGAGACTAATATGAAAAGATTTTTTTCGATTCTTCTTCTGATTGCGATGTGTTTGACCTGTTTAATCTCTTGCGGCAGTGAATAAGATACCTCTTCCGAGGACTCGGTCGGTGGTGCAGTTGTTAATGAGT
>JAGBUH010000254.1 GCA_017630915.1 Clostridia bacterium | reverse complement strand
TCGGTGGATTCTGCCACGAACGAAGACCCCGATGACAAATCGAATCCTTTTGTGTTGTATGCAATAATTTTTGCCGTTGTCGCGGCGATAATTGTAACTGTGCTTTATGTCATAATGGCAAAACGCGACGAAGAAATACGACGCGATGAAGATTTGCAACAAAACGAAGATTTGCAACAAGGTGAAGAAACGGACGAAGACGCGCAACAAGAGGACGCAAACCAAACCAACGACACCAAAGAAGAATAAAGAATAAAGATTAAAAGAAAAACACGGTCAAGATTATGAACCGAACCGTTAAAAACGGACAATGAACAAAGCACCCTCCTATGGTATAATTAGAAAAACCATAGGAGGGAATTTTTATGCCAAGAGAATATCGTCACATTAAACAATACGAAAAAGAAATAATTGAATTAAAGTCACAAGGTTTAACGCAACGAGAAATAGGCGAGCGTTTAGGTTTTACCTATGAGAAGATACACGAGTTTTTCAAAAGAAGCAACCGAAAGCAACGAAAGTTATCTGCGTGGCAAGACCTACGGGTATCGCCGAGTACACATTTGGCTTGAACGCAACGGCATACATAAAAACCCGAAAACCGTTCTGCGAGTAATGCAAAAGTACAATTTGCTGTCGGTTATCAGAAGACGTAGATTTTACAAATATACCGAACACATACACAAATACAAAAACCTTTGGAAGCAAGATTTCAAAGCAGACAGACCGAACCAAAAGTGGGCAACGGATATTTCGTATATACATACCAAGCAAGGAGTATTGTATCTTTCTATCTATCATTCGAGATTTGTATGACAACAGTATAGTTGCATACAAAACCGGTACACAGCAAACGGTTAATCTTGTGTTGGACACCATTAAAGCAGCCAAGAGAAAAGAGAAAGTCACTGCAGAGGTGCAACTCCACAGTGACCAAGGCTTTCAATATACCTCGCACGGATATTTTAAGCTTACCCAATCATACAACATAACGCCGTCGATGTCAAGTAAGGGCAACCCTTATGACAACGCAATGGCGGAAAATTTCTTCTCGATTCTCAAAACCGAGTGCATCCACCGCGTGAAGTTGAAAACCTATGAGGAGGCTCGCCTCCTCATAGGTGAGTACATACGTGTCTACAACAACGAACGTATTCAAACCAAAACAAAACTGACTCCGCTTGAAAAACGAAGTCAGTATGTCGCTTAAAACTTAATATTATGCCATGGGGTGTGTTTTTTCATTGTACTTTAAAAGTTAGGTTCAATCAGATATTGTTTTTTGATATACATTTGTTGATTACGCTTTATAAGTGCCAAATGCAATTCTCTTAACAAGGAGATAGTCAGACGAATCAATCTTCGAGTCGCGGTTTACGTCAGCGCGAAGTGTTTCGGCTTCGGAGAGAGTATAAGTCTTGAAGCAAGCACGTTTTACGAGCAAGTAGTCGAGAGAGTCAACCTTGCCGTTTCCGTTAACATCACCAAGAGTCACGTCGGTATCAGCATCATCACATTCAATGCCGTATGCTTCAACTTCCGCAACCATAATCCAGTTGGAAGAACCAACGAAGCGATATTGAACGTAACGTGCGCAAACCGCTTTGTCAAGCTCAACAACCGCATCAACGGTACTGAACGTCGGGTTGTCAATAGGTTCAACAGAACCTGCTTCGGTCCAAGTCTTGTTATCGTTGGAAACGAACACCGAAACGGTTGCAGGTGCGGTGATGCCCGACACTTTGTTGAGCGAGGATGCAACCTTTGCCACAAACTTATCCAAATCATACTTCTTACCGAGGTCAACGGTAATAGAAGCATAGCCGTTTGCAACATAATCGGAAGTACTCTTATTGAAGCCGATGAACGCGGGGTCACTATACGTACCGTTAAATGTCGCGTTGACGCCGTCGGTCATGGTCTTGCCTGTTTCGTCGGGATAATCAGCGGTAGACCCGTTGCTCGAATAAAGTGTACTGGTGGTGTATTCCTTACCGAGAGCAACGTTGTTAGAAGAGGTTTCAGAGCCACCTGCGGACTCGGTTGCAGGACTTGCATAAGCCGCAATACCGAGAGCGGATTCAGCCGCATCAACACCGAACACGTTCAGTTTATCGCCCGCTTTCACAGTTTGAAGCGTTTTCAAGCTGAGCAAACTGCCGGGAACAGCGGAATCGGAATGGCAAACAAGAAGAATTTCGTTGGAAGCGAGAGTGTAGTCTGCTGCGCTACCGTTATTGAATGTAATAGACTTAACAGTATATTGATTTGCGGCACTCGTGGAAGTCAAAACAACGGTCGCGCTGTAATTTGTATTCGCTTTATCGGGTGTAACGGTACCAAAGGCAGGAGTGAACACGTGGCAATCGCCTGCGTTGATGACACGGTTAACGCCGTTGATGTAAATAGCGTTTTCGATTGCTTTGCCTGCATTCTTATTGGAAAGTGCAACCTCAACTTCGTCTATCCAAGTGTGGTTTCCGCCGTCAACGGTAAATTTAACGTAACGTGCGTTTTGAACCGAGGATGCTTTTACGGTGAAGGAGTAGTAGTTAGTCTTGCCCGTACCCGTGGTGGAGTCGCTTTGTCTGTAAGTAATATCTTTGCAGGTGCCCAAATCGGTCCAAGTCGAACCGTTAGAGGAAACCTTAACGTTAACAGAACTCGGTGCAGGGATACCCCAAGATGCCATAGAAGCGGCATAAACGGTATAGGTGTCGCTCGACATCGAAGAGCCGAGGTCAACGGTAATTTCGGGGTTAACACCGCTGCTCCAACCCGAGTATGCATTCGTACCCGCGCCTGCGACACATTTAGCGCCGTTGGTCAAGCGAGAGCCGTCATCGTTATTCTGGTCACCGTCGTTTCTGTTGGGTTTGGTGGTGGTATAGGACTTACCTACCGAAATAACAGTTGCGAGAGAATTATTGTAAGCAGTTGTAAGTTCTTTTGCAGTAGCTTGGATTTGAGAAGCGGTCGCAGTACCCGAGAAGTAAAGTTTCAACGCTTCTGCATATTTTTCGCGGAGAGCGATAAGAGATTCTTCGCTGTAATCGAGGTAGGAAGCACTCGAAGCCGTGGTAGCGATAGCAAAAAGTTCTTTTTT